>JAPPQG010000073.1 GCA_028816945.1 Alphaproteobacteria bacterium | reverse complement strand
AATATAATGTCTAAAACGCAGTTAAATGAGACAAAAGCACCGCCAACAAGATTCGGCTTTATTGCTATTATTGGCGCGCCAAATGTCGGCAAATCAACCCTTACCAATGCGCTCGTCAAACAAAAAGTAGCGATTGTCACGCATAAAGTGCAAACGACCCGCGCCCGCTTGCTTGCTATTGCCATGCATGGCCAATCGCAATTTGTGCTTATCGATACGCCCGGCATATTTAACGGGCAGAAACTGCTTGATAAAACCATGGTACAGGAAGCATGGGCCGCCGCCGCACAGGCTGACGCGATTATTGTCCTATTAGACGCAAGCCATACGATGGCTGCGAGCCATGCGATGGCGGCGAGCCACATGATAGATGAAACAGAATTTGTGCTAGAAGGTGTAAAGCATATTAAAAAGCCCCTTATTCTTGTGTTAAATAAAATAGATAAGGTCAAGCGCACGACTCTATTAGAAATAGCGGCACGGTTTAATGAACGCGTGGCTTTTAAGGAGACTTTTATGATTTCTGCTTTGCATGGCAATGGGGTTGAGGCATTGGCAGATTGTTTGGCGGCGCTTGTACCACAAGGTGTATGGCATTATCCAAAAGATATAGTTGCTGATATACCCTCCCGCTTATTAGCGGCAGAAATTACACGGGAGAAATTATTTTTGCGTCTGCACCAAGAATTGCCTTATGCGCTCACGGTTGAAACAGAAAATTGGCAAAAGCAAAAAGATGGCAGTGTGCGGATAGAGCAAGTTATTTATGTGCGCCGTGCGAGCCAAAAGGCAATTGTGCTTGGCAAAGGCGGGCGCGCCATTAAGGAAATTGGCACACAGGCGCGCGCCGATATGGAAAAATTATTTAACCATAAAACGCATCTCTTTTTATTTGTCAAAGTGCGCGATAATTGGATTGAGGATAGAGAGCGTTATCGCATGATGGGGATTGATTTTAGCACCCACCATATGGGTCCCCAAACAGGCAAACAAATAGATAAGCAGGCAGACAATAAAACGGGCAGGCCAATAGGTAAGCAAGCAGGCACTAAAACAAGCAATAAAACGGGCAGGCAAAATGGACTGGACAGCTGAGGCAAGTCTTTTATCCGTGCGTGCGCATGGGGAAAATGGCGCGATTATCGAAGTCTTGGCAAAAGAACAGGGGCGTTTTGTTGGCTTTGTGCGCGGTGGCACGGGACGCACCATGCGCCCTGTGCTACAAATTGGCAATCGGGTAAAGGCGAACTGGCGGGCGCGCCTGTCCGAACATTTAGGCACATTTACCATTGAGCCGCTTAAAGCGCGCGCCGCTCTTGCCATGCATGACCCATTGCATTTATCAGCCTTAATGACGGCTTGCGCTTTGGTGCGTATTTTGCCCGAACGCCATCCCTATCCGAAACTGACAACCATATTTGAGGCGGTTTTAGACGAATTAGGCGACAGCACGATTTGGCCGATTTTTGTTCGCTTTGAATTGGCTTTGCTAGAAGAAATGGGCTTTGGGCTGGATTTATCTAATTGTGCGGTGAATGGCACGAGCGATAATCTAACCCATATTTCGCCTCGTTCGGGCCGCGCTGTATCGGCACAGGCGGCTGAACCCTATATTAAAAAACTCTACTCCCTACCGCCCTTTTTCCTCAATCCAATGGCAGAGGCCACGCCCGCCCATATCCATAATGGCTTTGCTGTCACAGGGCATTTTCTGCAAACTAGGCTATTTGCGCATTTAGAGAAGGAACTCCCCGAAGCCCGCGCCCGTATGCTTAATTTGCTAGAACGAGATTTACCACTTGCCGAAAACGAATCTGCTATAAACAGCACGCCAAAATAAAACGGGCGCATATGTAAATAGAGCAATTATGGATAGAGCCGATTTATGAGTAAAGCTAAACAGTCAAAAGCCAAAACGAAAGCCAAGCAGGTAAAAGCCAAGACGAAAGCTAAACAGGCAAAAGTCAAGCAGGCAGAAGCGGGCGAAAGCACCGAACATATAAAATTGCGCGATGCACTAGAAAGCCGTTATCTTGCTTATGCCTTATCGACTATTACCAATCGTGCCTTGCCCGATGCACGCGATGGCTTAAAGCCCGTCCATCGCCGCTTGCTTTATGCTATGTATCAAATGAATCTTGACCCCGCGCAGGGGTTTAAGAAATGCGCGCGTGTGGTGGGCGATGTGATTGGGCGTTTTCATCCGCATGGCGACCAGTCTGTTTATGATGCGCTTGTGCGTTTGGCGCAAGATTTTGCTGTGCGCTATCCACTTGTCGATGGACAGGGTAATTTTGGCAATGTAGATGGTGATAGTGCGGCCGCTATGCGTTATACCGAAGCCCGTATGACGCCCATTGCGCGCCTGCTTTTGCAAGATATTCAAAATGATACGGTTGATTTTCGCGCCACTTATGACAATGAGGATGAAGAGCCGATTATTCTACCCGCTGCCTTTCCCAATTTGCTTGCCAATGGTGCGTCAGGCATTGCCGTTGGTATGGCAACCAATATCCCGCCCCATAATATTGGTGAATTATGCAGTGCCGCTTTGCATCTTATCAAAGCCCGCAAGGCGCGCATTAGCAAACTTATGGAATATGTTAAAGGCCCCGATTTCCCAACGGGTGGTGTGATTGTCGAACCAGCTGAGAGCATAGAGGAGACATATAAGACAGGGCGTGGGACAATTCGCTTGCGGGCGCGCTATGAGATAGAGGAGATAGAGCGCGGGCAATGGCAAATTGTTATTACAGAAATTCCCTATCAAGTGCAGAAAACCCGCCTTATTGAGAAAATGGCCGAACTCATGCAAGCCAAAAACCTGCCCCAATTAGATGATATTCGAGATGAAAGCGCAGAGGATATACGGCTTGTGCTTGTGCCGAAGTCAAAAAATCTTGTAGCCGAACAAGTCATGGCAAGCCTGTTCCGCAAGACAGACCTTGAAACGCGTTATTCAGTCAATTTGAATGTGCTAAACGGGCAGGGCGTGCCGGGGGTTTTGGACTTGCGCGCCTTATTGTTGGAATGGCTCGACCATCGTAAAATTGTGCTTGTGCGCAAGAGCAAAGCGCGGCTTGCTAAAATCAATATAAGGCTAGAAATTCTCGATGGCTATCTCATTGCTTTTCTCAATTTGAATAAACTTATTCGCATTATCCGTACCAAAGATGAGCCAAAGCCTGTGATAGTGAAAACATTCAAATTAAGTGAGATACAGGCCGAAGCCATTCTCAATATGCGCTTGCGTGCCTTGCGAAAATTGGAAGAGACAGCCATTCGCGATGAGTATAAAAAATTAAAAAGCGAACGCAAAAACCTAAAAGCTTTATTAGCGTCTGACAAATTGCAATGGCAATCCATTGCCACTGACATAAAAGCATTGAAAAAAACCTATCATGCAAAAGAAGGGCTTGGCAAACGGCGTACACAATTTGCTGAAATTATTGGGGAGGAAGAAGCCCCGCTAGATATTTTTATTGAAAAAGAACCTGTGACAATAATTTGTTCGCAAAAGGGATGGATAAGAGCCGCTAAAAGCCATATTGAAAATGGCAAAGGGTTAAAATATAAAACAGGGGATGCAGGCAAATTCATATTGCATGCGCAAACAACAGATAAGCTTATATTATTTGCAACAAATGGCCGCGCCTATACATTAGACATAGCAAAATTGCCGGGCGGGCGGGGGCTTGGCGAACCATTAAGCCTGATGATTGACCTTGCCGCAGAGGACAACATTGTTGAAATTTTCACCTATCAAGAAGAGCGGAAATTATTAGTCGCCTCAAAAACAGGGTATGGCTTTATTGTGCCAGAAAGCGAATTATTGAGTAGCCGTAGGGCAGGTAAGCAGATTTTGAATGTCAAAACCCCCGATAAAGCGGCCGTTTGTGCGCCTGTGCTTGGCGATAGGGTGGCTGTGTTAGGCAAAAATAAAAAATTATTATGTTTTCCACTTGCTGAATTACCTGAAATGGCGCGCGGCAAGGGTGTGCGTTTGCAAAATTATCAAAAGGGCGAATTGGCCGCATTGCATACTTATGACAGCAAACAGGGTTTAGAAATGCGTAGCCAAGCAGGCCGCACGCAAACATTTACAGTGGCAGAGTTAAAAAATTGGCAAGGCAAGCGCGCGCAGACGGGGCGTATCAAACCAAAAGGATTCCCAAGAGACGGGCTAGGGCTTGTTTTCCCAAACCGCTTGTAAGGTTCGCCATAGATTATCAATCAATTAAAAATAAACTGTGGAAACCAAGTTGCCATTGTTGGGAATAGGGCAAGCATCACCAACATAATAATTTGAATAAAGACAAAGGGAATAACGCCCTTATAGATTGCGCTTGTTTGCACTTGTTCGGGTGCGACGCCACGCAAATAAAATAAAGCAAAGCCAAAGGGCGGGGTGAGAAAAGAGGTTTGTAAATTGATAGCCATCATCACGCCAAGCCAGACAGGGTCAAATCCTAATTGTAATAAAATGGGGGCGACAATCGGCACAACAACAAAAATAATTTCAATAAAATCCAGAAAAAAGCCAAGCAAAAACATAATCAGCATGACAATCACCATAACAGTCACCGCACCCCCGGGCAGATTAACTAATAATTCTTGCACCAACACATCGCCCTCCAAGCCCCGAAAGACAAGGCTAAATAGAGCCGCGCCAATTAAAATAATAAACACCATAGAGGTAATGCGGGCTGTGGTTTCCATCACCTCACGCAATATGCCTGCTTGATAGGTGCGGCGCAGGCTTAACCCTAGCCCCAATATGATAAGCCCACAAGCGAGCAGGGCGGCCGCAATGGCAAGCCGATTGGTGAGGCTAATCATTTCTATATTCATGCGTAAGTCAAAAAAATTGGCTAAAATAATCAGCCCAATGAATGCAAGCGCGGCAAGCCGCACGCGTTTAGAGCCATTATGTAGCCGTTCGCCCGCTAATAAAAGCGCGCCAATCGCGCCAATCGCGGCGGCCTCTGTGGGTGTTGTGATACCTGTTAGAATTGAGCCAAGCACGGCAATAATAAGGGCAATAGGTGGGAGGAGGGTTTTGATGATTTGCTGTATGCCAATATGTTTTGTGCTTTGCATGGCGGGCGATGTGTCGGGGCGGAAAAAGGCTAACCCAAATTGATATAAAATATAGACGCCAACGAGTAATAAGCCCGGCAGTAAAGCGCCGGCAAATAATTCGCCAACCGATACTGTGTCAGGCGCAAAAATACCCATTTCTAATTGCGCTTTTTGATAGGCATTGGCAATAACATCGCCTAGCAAAATAAGCACAATAGAGGGCGGGATAATTTGCCCAAGCGTGCCAGCCGCACTAATTGACCCTGCCGCTAATGAGGGCGAATAGCCATTCTTTAACATGGTAGGCAAAGATAATAGCCCCATAGTCACAACAGTTGCTCCCACAATGCCCGTTGAAGCGGCTAATAAAGCCCCAACAAGAATAACTGAAATGCCAAGCCCGCCGCGCATTTTGCCAAATAATAGCCCCATATTTTCTAATAAATCTTCGGCAATGCGCGAGCGCTCTAACATTGTCCCCATGAAAATAAATAATGGCACAGCGATTAGCACTTCATTACGCATTGTCCCGTAAATGCGCTGTGGCAGGGCAAGCAAAAACCCATAATCAAACATACCCAATGCCATGCCAAGCAAAGCAAATAGCAAAGCAACACCGCTTAAAGTGAAAGCCACTGGAAAGCCTGTAATGAGAAACACACAAGCAACCGCAAACATAGAAAGGGCCATAAATTCCATTATCTGTCTCTTTGTGCTGTGCTAGTTGGCGGCCACAATAGGATAAATGCTTTTATGGCTTGCGAACAGCCTTGTAAGCCAACCAATAAAGCCGCAAGCGGGATAATTGTTTTCAGCAAATAAACGGCTTGAATACCGCTTGTCTCCCGTGATCCTTCAAGTGTTTGCCATGAGTTTGCGACATAATCCCATGCGGTATAGATAATTAAAAAGCAAAAAGGTAATAGGAATAAAAATGTGCCAAGCAAATTGACCCATGCTTTTTTGCGATCTGTTAATTGGCGGTAGAAAATATCGACACGGACATGCGCATCCGCAAGTAATGTGCCAGCGGCCGCCATCATAAATAAAACCCCATGCATATAAATAATGCTCTCTTGTAATTGCACGGATCCTGTGCCGAACGCATAACGCATAATGACGACAAAAAACTGCACCAGCACCATAAAAATGGTTAGCCATGCGACAAGGCGGAGAATAAGCGCGTTGAGTTCATCAATGAGGGCGGCGAATTTTTTGAACGTATTCATGTAGCACTTATTTTAGAGC
>JAPPQG010000136.1:5872-17440 GCA_028816945.1 Alphaproteobacteria bacterium | reverse complement strand
ATTAAATTATGAGTCACTCTTGGAAAGGACAGATAATAAGAAGATGGCGTTTAGACATATCTGATTATTTCTGGGAAGAATCTACTGAGACTGTTTCGGCAGAAGAATTTTTGAAAATTTTAGAAACACGACGGCATACTATCGAATCTACCCGCTTTATACCGCCTAAATTGGGCGATAAGCATTTTGGTAAATTTGAAATTAAGCGCAGAGTCCCATATTATGAAAAAACCCCATATTACGAAGTGTCATTATAATGGTTGACGAACCACTTGATAAAGGCACCGCTCATGCACTTGTTGAGGCTCAAAAACAGGAACTTCAGCTAAAATATCGGGAGCTTGATATAGTAGATAAAGGAATTCAGGCACGAGAAAAAGACCTAGAAAATCAAACAAAAGTCGCCCTGAAAAATATGGATGTAATTGCAACGGATAGAGAACAAGAACGGCAGGTGTTTGGGAAAGAATCGGTAAGACAAAAGATTTTTGTTTTTGGGCTTGTTGTATTATTTATAATTTTTGCATGCTTTTTAGTGATATTCGGTCATATTGAACTGCTTAAAGATCTTATCACTTTTGGTATTGCTTTTGTAGGTGGGTTTGGATATTCGCATTATTTAAGGCGTAACTCCGATTAACGAACGAATATAAATGGCTATTGAGCGCACTTTTTCCATTATCAAGCCTGATGCAACGGCCCGCAATTTGACGGGGCAAATTATTGCACGGCTAGAAGCAGGCGGCTTGCGGGTGATTGCCTCTAAACGCATTCATTTAAGCCAAGCACAGGCGGAAGGTTTTTATGCCGTCCATAAAGACAAGCCCTTTTTTGATAGTCTGGTTGCCTTTATGACTTCGGCGCCTGTCATTGTGCAAGTGTTAGAGGGCGACAATGCGATTGCCCGCAATCGAGAAATTATGGGCGCCACCAATCCCGCTGAAGCGGCAGACGGCACAATCCGCAAAGATTTTGCTGAAAGCATTGAAGCCAATAGTGTGCATGGCTCAGACGGTGCTGAGACGGCTGCCGAAGAAATAAAATTCTTTTTTACTGATGATGAAATTGTCGGCTAGGCAAACCAACGCAAAAATAAATCATGCCCGCAATTTAGCTAACACTATATCAAGGGCTTCGGGGTAGGCGGTGTGTTCTTGTTCTAGCACGCGGGCGGCGAGTGTGTCGGGCCTATCATCGGGCAAAATTGGCACACGCCGTTGCACCAACAGCCCCGCCTCATTTTCCCCAATATCATCCATTTCCGCCTGCATATAATGGACGGTACAGCCATGCCATTTATCGCCTGCATCTAGTGCCGCTTGATGCGTGTTAAGCCCTTTATGTTTAGGCAAGAGGGAAGGGTGAATATTTAACAGCCGCCCCTGCCAATGTGCCACAAAGGCAGGCGTCAGCAGGCGCATAAAGCCTGCGGCGCAAATAAGTTCCACCCCTGCTTTTGCTAATTGTTTTTGCATGGCTGTTTCAAACTCGGCCCGTGAGGCAAACTCTGTATGGTCGATAATTTCACATGGCAACCCCCTATTTTTGGCATGCGTAATGCCTGCGGCTTGCGGGCGGTTGCAAATGGTTAGGACAAGTTTAGCTGGCACATCGGCACGGGCAATATGGTCGGCAAGGGACAACATATTGCTTCCACGCCCTGAAAATAAAATTGCAGTTTTAATCTGTTGGCTCATAGTATAGGCGCATTATTTATAAAGTGACTTATCAAATTGACCGATAAATTGCACGCCTGCTTCGTCTGTGTCTTTTGCATTTATGACTTGTCCTATTTGCCAAATAGTTTCGTCTTTCAGTTGTATATTATCCGCCTGTTCGCCATCCACAATGGCGACCATGCCAATGCCACAATTAAAGACCCGCAATAATTCATCTGTTTCGATATTGCCTGCTTGTTGTAGCCAATTAAAAATAGGCGGTAAGGGCCATGTTGCAAGATTAACTTCGGCCATAAGCCCGTTTGGCAATATGCGCGGCAGATTTTCCGTCAAGCCGCCGCCTGTAATATGACAAAGTGCTTTAATCGCTTTGAGAGCATTTAAGAGCGGTTTGACATAAATGCGGGTTGGCGTAAGTAGGGCGTTCGCCAATGTCTCTGTGCTATCTGTAACAGTTTCATCCATTATGCCTTGTAGTGGCGTATGCCAGCCTTGTGGCAATGTCTCAATAATTTTATGAATGAGAGAAAAGCCATTCGCATGCACACCATTTGAGGCAAGCCCCAATAATATATCGCCTGCGCGTATATTTTTGCGGGGCAATAAGTCTGTGCGTTCAACCGCGCCAAGCGCAAAGCCAGCAAGGTCATAATCTTTTTGTTGATACATATTTGGCATTTCTGCCGTCTCTCCGCCAATTAAGGCACAGCCCGCCTGTTTGCACCCTTCGGCAATGCCCCTTATGACGGTTTCGGCTGTGTCTATATCCAACTGCCCACAGGCAAAATAATCAAGGAAAAAAAGCGGCTCTGCCCCCTGCACAATCAGGTCATTAACACACATAGCGACAAGGTCAATGCCGATTGTCTCGTGCCGATTTGCCTCTATGGCAAGTTTTAATTTTGTGCCAACACCATCAGTGGCAGCAACGAGCAATGGGTCTTTATAATTGCATTTTGTGAGGTCAAATAGCCCGCCAAAGCCACCAAGTTGGCCGTCTGCCCCAAGCCGTGCGGTGGCGGCGGCAAGCGGGGCAATGCGCTGTATAAGCCGATTGCCTGCGGCAATATCGACACCTGCGGCGGCATATGTCATATTTTCAGCGCGCGTCTTGTTTTGTTTTTTAGAGTCAGTCATTATTCTGTCTATATTTCTGCCTGTTTTTCCTGCCTGTCTTAACCCATTTTAACCGATTATCTAACCTAATGCGCTAAACTAGGCGCGCCCTGAAACCGCCATTTTTAAGCTTATTATAATTGGCTTTATGTCATATATTAGAGCCTATGTCATGGCTATATTATGGGAAAGCATAATGGGTTTGAAATATAAATATTTTGCCATATTTGGCCTCTTGCTTGTCTGCTTGGCAAACACGCCAAATCGCCCTGTTTGGGCGGCAGGCAATTTGTTTGAAGTCAAAGGCATTAAAGTCGATGCCACCGCCCGCTCGGTCACCGATGCGCGCCTCAAAGCATTAGCGCAAGGTCAAAGGGCGGGCTTTGCAACCCTCTTAAAGCGGCTGACCCGCGATGAAGATTGGGCTGTCTTGCCTGATGTGGCAACGATTGCAGTTGAGGATTTTGTGCTTAATTTCCGCGTGCAGAATGAAAAAAACACCCGCCGCCGTTATATTGCAACCCTATCGGTGCAATTTGATGCGGCTCTTGTTTCGTCTATGTTGCGTGAGCTCAACATTCCCTATGCAGAGACACAGGCTAAGCCAGCCCTTATTCTGCCTTTGTTAGAGGATGTGACAGGCTATCGGCTATGGGATAATCATTGGTGGGCGGAAAATTGGGCGGCATTGGATTTAGCCAATATACCCGCCCCTATGGTTATGGCACTTGGCGATCCGGGGGATATGACGGCTTTAACGGTGGAAGATGTTTTGCTTGGCGATACAGAAAGTCTTGCTGCCCTAGCGGCGCGTTATAATGCAGATGCGGTGATTGTCGCCCATGCGCTTGCCCGTGACTATGGGCGTTTGGATGTGACCATTTATCAATATACTTCTGCGGGTAGCCGCCTATTTGTGCGTAATTTCAAAGGCAAGGGTGAGCCGCGCGAATTTGGCGAACAAGCCGTGCAAACTATTTTAGATGAACTCTCGGCCGAATGGAAAAGCACAGCAGTCGTCTCTCTCAGCCAACAGACGACTTTCACCCTAGCCGCCGATTACCAGCGCATGAATGGGTGGCTAACCTTATTAGACCGTTTAGAATCAGCCTCTTTTATCAAAGCATTAGAAGTGCATGTGCTAACCTCACGGGGGGCGATAATTTCCCTTTCCTATACAGGTTCAGTCGACCAACTCGCGGCCAATTTGGCACAGAGTGATATTATTTTGCGTGAGGACGATATGGGGTGGCGCATAAAGTTGCGCTAATCATTTGGTAAGAAAACACAGAGTGTTATAAAAACAGAGAGCGTTATGAAAACAGGGAGGGATTAAAGTTATGAGGAAACTATATGAACCAACAACTTGTTTTTGATTTGCCCCACCGCCCCGCTTTGCGGCGCGCCGATTTTTGGGTTGCTGAAAGCAATAAAAATGCTGTCGCCCTGATTGATAAATGGCCGCATTGGGACGATTCTATACAGGCGATTATTGGCCCTGCGGCGTGTGGCAAGTCGCATTTGGCAGCTGTTTGGTGCATGCAAAGCCATGCTTTACAGGTGAAAGCAGCAGATTTAGCTGAAAATAGCCTCATGCATCTTATGGAACAAGAGGCTTTGGTGATTGACGCATTAGAAGATTTGCAACCACAAAATGAAACGGTTTTATTTCATCTGCTGAACCATGCAAAGCAAACGGGGCATTTTTTGCTTCTATGCTCGCGCCTGCCGCTTGGACGGCTTGTCGTGCGTTTGCCCGATTTGCAGTCGCGTTTAGTGTCTATTTTAACTGTCCACATGCAGCCCCCTTGTGATAGGCTGATTGCTGGGGTTATGGTTAAATTATTTAATGATAGGCAAATTAAAATTGGCGATGATGTGGTAAAATATCTTGTTGCGCGTATGGAACGTTCTTTTGTCTCGCTTAATCGGCTTGTTGCTGATATTGATTATGCCACCTTAGCCGATAAACGCCCTGTCACCGTGCCTTTGGCAAGCCGTATTATTGAAGCGCATCATAAGAGCATAGCACAAGAGGCAGACGCTCCTGCTCCCATGCCAACTAAATGAGCGATAGATAGGTAAGGGGTGCAAGTTAAAATTAAGATGACACGAATGGTTAAAAACATTAGATGAATGCGAAACACAAAAAAGCAAAACCTGTGCCTCACCGTGTGGCGACAGAGCAAGACATGACACAACAAGATGAAGTGCAGGATACGACTCCGCCCGTGCGCCCCGGGCTTGGTGCAGTACGGGAAATGCCTGAACCGCCCGATATTTTTATGGGCTTTGCGCGCCATGAACGCTATATCAACCGTGAAATATCATGGCTTGCCTTTAATATGCGCGTCATGGAGGAGGCGGAAAATACCAATCATCCCTTGCTAGAAAGGTTGCGGTTTTTATCTATTTCAGCAAGCAATTTAGATGAATTTTTTATGGTGCGTGTGGCTGGTCTTTACGGGCAGAAACTTGCAGGCATTGAAAAAACAAGCCAAGAAGGTCTCACACCCGCCCAACAATTAAAGCATATTCTAGCCCATGCCCGCAAACTTATGGATGGGCAGGCAGAAAATTGGCGCGTTTTAACAGCCGAATTACGCAAAGCCAAACTTGCCATTATTCGCCCCGATGAAGTGACCGAAAAACAGCGCGTCTGGCTTGAAGATTATTTTTTAGATGAAGTCTTGCCCGTGCTAACCCCGCTTGCGATTGACCCTGCCCACCCTTTCCCCTTTATGCCTAATCAGGGCTTTGCGCTTGCTTTGCAATTAGCAAGAATAAGTGACGATAAAAGGCTGAATGCGCTTATGCCTGTGCCGCAACAACTCGACCGCTTTATTCGCTTGCCCGCCGATGACAGCCACCCCGATAGTACAGGATTTTTACAATTAGAGCATTTAGTCTCTATGTTTATTGAGCGCACTTTCCCCGGCTATAAAGTGCTAGGGCAGGGTGTGTTCCGTGTCTTGCGGGATAGTGATATTGAGGTGGCCGAAGAAGCAGAAGACCTTGTGAGCCTGTTTGAAACCGCCCTCAAACGCCGCCGCCGAGGGGCTGTTGTCAGGTTAGAATTAGACAGCCATATGCCCGAAAGCCTGCGCCGTTTGGTGATTGCTGAATTGGAAGTGGAGCGGGAGAATGTCGTGCTTGTCGATGGTATTGTTGGGCTTGCGCAAGTGGCGCAAATTGTTGAAGCCATGGGGCCAGAGATGAAATTTCGCCCCTTTATTGCCCGCTTTCCCGAACGGGTGCGTGAGCATGGGGGTGATTGTTTTGCGGCCATCCGCGAAAAAGATATTCTCGTTCATCACCCTTATGAGAGTTTTGATGTGGTGGTGCAATTTATCCGCCAAGCCGCCGCCGACCCGCATGTGGTTGCCATTAAACAGACTCTTTATCGCACAACAGAAGATAGCCCCGTTGTTAAAGCTTTGATTGAAGCGGCTGAAAGTGGCAAATCTGTCACCGCCCTTGTGGAATTAAAGGCGCGCTTTAATGAAGCAACCAATATCCGCCTTGCCCGTGACCTTGAACGCGCGGGCGTGCAAGTTGTCTATGGCTTTATAGAATTGAAAACCCATGCCAAAGTATCTTTAATTGTGCGCCGTGAAAGCAATCGGCTTGTCACTTATGTGCATTTGGGAACGGGCAATTATCACCCTGTGACAGCAAAAATCTATACAGACCTTTCCCTCTTTACTTGTGATGTGGATATTGCTCGCGATGCAGGTCAAGTCTTTAATTTCTTTACCGGCTATGCTGAACCCTCTAATTTGAAACGCATGGCTGTCTCGCCCGTATCTTTGCGCGATCGATTGGTCGATGGCATAGAGGCGGAAATTGCCCATGCGAAAATGGGGCGGCCGGCAAGCCTATGGGCGAAACTCAATTCCCTCGTTGATCCCTTTATTATTGATAAACTTTATGAAGCCTCACAGGCGGGCGTGCAGATTGATCTCGTTGTGCGCGGTATTTGCTGTTTGCGGGCGGGGGTTGCGGGCTTGTCGGAAAATATCCGCGTGAAAAGCATTATTGGGCGGTTTTTAGAACATGCGCGCATTTTGTGCTTTGGCAATGGTGAGCCTCTCCCATCGGCACAAGCGCAAGTTTATATTAGTTCGGCAGATTGGATGCCGCGCAATTTGAATCGCCGTGTGGAGATTCTAACGCCCATTCTCAACCCAACCGTGCATGAACAAATTGTCGGGCAAATTATGTATGTCAATTTGCTAGATAATCAGCAAAGTTGGCAAATGCAGCCCGATGCAAATTACCAGCGCATACAGCCCGCCGAAAATGAGGCGAAAATCAATGCCCATGCCTATTTTATGACGAATCCTAGCCTATCGGGGCGGGGCAAAGCTCTATTAGGCAATGCGCCTGACACACCAAACAGACCGCAATTTCTGCCTTCATCGCAAATGCCAAAACATATGCGCACAAGCCCTGCCATAAGTAGCAATATCTGTGTGCCAGCTACGCCTTTCGGCATTTTAGATATTGGTTCTAATTCTGTGCGGTTTGTTGCTTATGCGGGGGCTGATAATTATTTTCAGCCCATTTATAATGAAAAATATTTTTGCTGTCTTGGCGAATCGGTTGCCACTTATGGCCGTATAGAGGGTCATTATTGGCAACAGGCAATGGATGTTTTCCAGCGTTTTGCAGCCACTAAAAAGCGTCTTGCGGTGGATAATATGATTGTCGTTGCAACCGCGGCGGTGCGGGAGGCGCATAATCGCCATGACTTTGTGAATGAAGCAAGCCGTGTACTTGGCACGGATATTCAGGTGCTATCGGGTGAGGAAGAGGCGATATTCACCGCCAAAGGCGTTAGGATGGGGTTTGAAAATGTCAATGGGTTGGTTGGCGATTTAGGCGGTGGGAGTCTTGAACTTGTGCATGTTGTCGATAATGAAATAAAAGAAAAAGCCACTTTGCCACTTGGCGTGCTGACTTTGCGAACTGTTTATGCAAAAGATCGCGAGCAAATACGCGCGAAAGTCAAAACAGCCCTTGCCGATATTGATTGGTTGGCTAGGGTTAAAAATAAACCGCTTTATATGGTTGGCGGCATATGGCGGGCTTTGGCATTAGCCTATATGGGGCGAGAGGTGGATAATATGCAGATTTTGCACCGCTTTACCATGTCCCCTACGCAGATTGCCAATTTTATAGATGAGCTTGCTGATATGTCGACAAAAAAGACGAAGCGGCTTAAAAAAGCCCCCGCTGAACGGCGCCCGCTTTTGCCGATTAGTGCAATTATTTTGCAAGAATTGCTTAATTTGAGCCGCTCCAATATGGCGGTTATTTCCGCCTATGGCCTACGGGAAGGCGTGATCTATGACCTGCTCCTAGATAATGGAGCGAACCCAAAAAATACTGACAATACCAACCCGCAAACGGTTGAACAACAAGCGGTGGCGTCCTAGTAAATGCCCGCCGTTTTAATCTGCTACCTCTTTTAATTTTTTGGCATTCGCGGGCGGTTGCTCTTGGTCTGTTTGTGTGTCTGTCTCTGGTGTATTGACTGGCACAAATGTAATTTCATCATTGATACAGGTTAGGGCAATGCGTCCGTGTTTTAAGTCTAGCGCCGCTTTGCCAAAAATATCATATCGCCAACCCGATAAAATACTTATATCAGGGCTTTCCTCACTTGCAAGGCGTTCTAAATCTTCGGTCTTGGCAATCAATTTAGGGGCGACATCATGGGTTTTGCAACATTGTTTGAGTAGGACTTTCAAAAGTTCGACAAGGGGGCCAATGCCGGCGCGATTGCCGACCATTTTAGGATAATTCGGCAAGTCTTGTTTTTCCATTTGTTGGCCTTCCAATACGGCCTGAATTAAGCCTTTGGCATAATGGGAACGCATAAAGCCTTTGGGAATGCTCCGTAATTCTTCTATGGCGGCAGCATCTTTGGGGGCTTGTAGGGCAATTTCACGGATTGTGTCATCTTTGAGAACCCGCCCGCGGGGGATATTGCGTTTTTGCGCCATCACTTCCCGCCATGCGGCAACCTTAAAGAGAATACCCATAACATGCAGGCGGTTATCATATATGCGAAACCGCTTCCAAGCATTTTTAGGTAATTGTAGATAAGTTGCTTCATTGGTGAGGTCGGCCATTTCCTCAACCACCCAATCGAGGCGGCCATTGGTGCGCATTTTTGCTTCTAATTTCTCAAATATATCGCGTAAATGGGTGACATCGGCAAGCGCATAGGCGGTTTGCTTATCACTTAATGGGCGTTGCGCCCAATTTGTAAAACGCGAGCCTTTGTCTAATTTAACATTGGTGAGGCGGCGGGCGAGCATTTCATAACTTACAGCATTGCCAAATCCACAAACCATTGCCATAACTTGCGTATCCATAAGGGGGGCGGGAATCAGTTTTGCTTGATGATAGAAAATCTCGACATCTTGACGACAACCATGCATAACTTTAATCACTTGCTTATTGCGGAGCAATTCATAAAATGGCGTTAAGTCTAGCCCTTCGGCTAGCGGGTCAATCAGCACTTCATATTGTGGCATAGCTGCTTGAATGAGACATAATTCTGGCCAAAATGTCTTTTCGCGGATAAATTCCGTATCAAGCGTTATGTAGCGGCTTGTGGCGAGTTTTTGGCAAGCCTGCGTTAGGGCTTTATTGTCCGTTATCATTTTCATAACAAGCTTATATACTAGACTGCGGCAGTTTGGAAGTGGGGCTTGATAAAGCCATAATTTCAGCCAAATTATAGCCGCGCTTTTTGATAATTATAAGTGCCACTTGACAAAAGAGCCGATAGGGTGTGAGTTCCGCCCAAGCATAAATAGTAGCATATGATAATATATAATGGCATATAGATGACAGATGACAGCAAATAAGCAGGCTAAATTGAGACATGAATAAAGACCATATATATCGAAGCCATCATTGTGGCGCGTTGCGTGCCGATGATATTGGGGCAAATGTCCGCTTATCGGGCTGGGTGCATCGCAAGCGTGACCATGGCGGGCTTTTATTTATTGATTTGCGCGACCATTTTGGCATGACACAATTAGTGATTGAACCAGAAAGCCCGCATTTTGCCTTAGCGGAGAATGTGCGGGCAGAAAGTGTGATTTGCGCCGAAGGCAAAGTTGTTGCGCGTGGCGAGGATATGAAAAACCCCAACCTGCCAACAGGCGATATTGAAATTGCATTAAGCAAATTAGAAGTGCTATCACCTGCTGCTGACCTGCCTTTGCCCGTTTTTGGTGAGCCGTCTTACCCTGAAAATACCCGCCTGCAATATCGCTTTTTGGATTTGCGGCGCGAGACATTGCATAAAAACATTATTTTGCGTGCCGATATTATTACCGCTTTGCGCGAGCGGATGACAAGGGAGGGATTTCGCGAATATCAAACGCCCATTCTAACCGCGTCTAGCCCTGAAGGGGCGCGGGATTTTCTTGTCCCGTCTCGTCTGCACCCCGGCAAATTTTATGCGCTCCCACAAGCCCCCCAACAATTTAAGCAATTATTGATGATTGCTGGTTTTGACCGTTATTTTCAAATTGCGCCTTGTTTCCGTGATGAAGATGCGCGTGCTGACCGTTCTCCCGGCGAATTTTACCAATTAGATATTGAAATGAGTTTTGTCACACAAGAAGATGTGTTGCAAACAGTAGAACCTGTTTTGCGTGATGTCTTTACCGCTTTTGCCAATGGCAAGCGGGTCACAGAGACTTTCCCGCGCATTGCCTATCAAGAGGCATTGCGTAAATATGGCACAGACAAGCCCGATTTGCGCGTGCCGATTGAAATGGCGGATGTGACCGACATTTTCCGTGATTCAGGGTTTAAGATTTTTGCCGATATTATTGCCAAAAATAAAGCGGCGCAAGTTTGGGCGATACCCGCTAAAACAGGCGGTAGCCGTAGTTTTTGCGACCGCATGAATAGTTGGGCGCAAAGTGCGGGACAGCCGGGCCTTGCCTATATTTTCTTCCGTGATGGGGAAGGGGCAGGGCCAGTTGCTAAAAATATCGGCCCTGAACGCACCGCCCAGCTGCGCGCACAATTATCATTAGAAGATGGCGATGCGGTGTTTTTCTGTGCGGGGCGGCCTAAACATTTTATGGATTTTGCTGCTGAGGCGCGGGTGCGGATTGGCCGTGACTTAAAATTAGCCGATGATGAACAATTCGCCTTTTGTTGGATTGTCGATTTCCCGCTTTATAAATATGATGAGGAGGCAGAGAAAATAGATTTCTCTCATAATCCCTTTTCTATGCCACAAGGCGGACTAGAAGCATTAGAAAATAAAGACCCGTTGGATATTTTAGGCTATCAATATGATATTGTTTGCAATGGCACAGAATTATCAAGCGGGGCAATTCGTAATCACAAGCCAGATCTTATGTTGAAGGCTTTTGCTATTGCGGGATATAGTGCCGATGAAGTCGAGCAGCAATTTGGCGGCATGTTGAATGCGTTTCGCTATGGGGCGCCCCCGCATGGCGGCATTGCCCCGGGCATTGACCGTATTGTCATGCTATTAGCGGGTGAGGAAAATTTGCGTGAAGTGGTTGCTTTTCCTATGAATCAGCAAGCCGAAGATTTGCTTATGCAAGCCCCCTGTGAGGCAACAAATGCCCAGCTGCGTGAGTTGCATCTGCGCGTGATTGAGCCTAAAAAAGCAAAGACAGATGAATCATAAGGCGCATGTATTGTAAAATAGTTTATAATAAAGCGATATAAGTCAAAGTGAGATATAATCAAAGCGAGATAT
>JAPPQG010000136.1:0-5252 GCA_028816945.1 Alphaproteobacteria bacterium | reverse complement strand
GGGTGACAGTCGGTAGCGATGTGCGTATGTCGGGCATTAAAATTGGCACTGTTGCGAGTCAAGAATTAAATAGTAATACTTATTCTGCCAATCTTGCCCTTTTCATCCGTGCAGATGTCCGCCTGCCTGATGATACGAGCGCAAAAGTCGCAGCTGAAGGGCTTTTGGGCGGGAATTATATTGCCCTAACAGCAGGCGGGAGTGAGACCATGTTGGCTGATGGGGATGAGATTTCCTACACACAGGGGACTGTTGATTTGTTGAGTTTGGTCGGGCAAGCCCTATTCAATCCCCAAAACAATGCTACTGATTCGCAATAGGCATAGGCACGCCTAATAGGATGAAAACGCACCATAAAGCGGGCTTATCTGTTGGCTTTGCGCTAGCCCTCATTATTGGCATTTGGCCGTTTAGCGCGGCCGCGCAAATTGCTACTTTCAAAACATTAGATAAAGTGACAGGCAAAATTGCTTTACTAGAAGCAGAAATAGGCGCACCCATTATTTTAGGCAGTTTAACAATTACCATAAGAGCGTGCCGTTCCACCCCGCCCGAAGAGCCACCTGAAACAACAAGCTATGTCGAAATTGATGAGACACAAGATGGGCGCACAGAAAGGCTGTTTGGCGGCTGGATGTTTGCATCAAGCCCGGGCCTAAATGGGCTAGAACATGCTGTTTATGATTTGTGGCCGATAAGTTGCAAGACGGTTGCGGGCGAACTCTTTACAGGCAGAGAGTAAAAATCGCCCGTCTGTGCTAATGCTTTTTTTAATTTGCTGTGAAATTGCTTGCGGGATATTTCCCGCCCGCCAAAACGCGCCAAATGCGCACTGCCAAATTGTGTATCTAGCAACTGATAGCCGCCTGCTTTAAGCCGTGCCACTAAATAGACAAGGGCAATTTTACTTGCATTATCGACACGGCTAAACATGCTTTCACCAAAAAAAGCCGCGCCAAGTGATACACCATATAAGCCGCCGCATAATTGGTCGCCCTGCCAAGCCTCAATGGAATGGGCGTAGCCTTTTGCGGCTAGCGCACAATAGGCATTGTATATTTCATCATTTATCCAACTATTCATACGCCCAGCGCGGTGGCGGTCGGGCGCACGGCATGCGTCAATAATGGCGGGAAAATCCCTATCGATATAAATGTCAAAGGGGGCAGACTTTACGGCTTTTTTCAAACTGCGTGATATGTGGAAATCGTGCAAAGGCAATATGCCCCGCCGCGTCGGGTCGACCCAAAAAATCTCTTTTGCTGTCGAGCGTTCAGCCATTGGGAAAATGCCTAGTGAATAGGCAGATAATAAAATATGCGGTGTTAATATGGGTTTTCGCTTATTGCGCATTTTGTTCGAGATATTGCTCTAACCAGTGAATATCATATTGTGCGTTGCGGAAATCCTCTTCTTGCAATAATTGCTCGAAAAGCGGGATTGTCGTATTGACGCCATCAATCACAAATTCCGCTAATGCCCGTTTGAGGCGCATAAGACATTCGGCGCGGTCTTGGCCGTGAATAATCAGTTTGCCAATGAGACTGTCATAATGCGGGGGAATTGTATAACCCCCATAAACAGCCGAATCCATACGCACACCCAGTCCGCCGGGCGGATGATATTGGCTAATTGTGCCGGGCGAAGGGGCAAAACTTTGCGGATGTTCGGCATTGATACGGCACTCTACGGCATGCCCGTTAAAGGTGACATTTTTTTGTGAAAAACTCAATGTCTCTCCCGCGGCAATGTGGATTTGCTCGCGCACAATATCCAAACCAGTAATCATTTCTGTGACAGGATGCTCGACTTGCAGGCGCGTATTCATTTCAATAAAATAAAATTCGCCATTTTCATAGAGAAATTCGATTGTGCCAACTCCCCGATAGCCAAGTTTTTTTATGGCTTGCACGACAACACGGCCAATTTTCTCCCGCGCCTTTTTATCAAGCACAGTAGAAGGGGCTTCTTCAAAAATCTTTTGGTGGCGGCGTTGTAGGGAACAATCCCGTTCGCCTAAATGCGCGACATTGCCATGTGTGTCGGCAATAATTTGTATCTCAATATGGCGCGGCTTGGCTAAATATTTTTCAATATAGACGACCTCATCGCCAAAGGCGGTTTTGGCTTCTTGCTTTGCGGTGGCAAAGGCTTCTTCCATATCGGCTTTTTGATAGGCAAGTTTCATGCCGCGCCCACCGCCCCCTGCGGCCGCTTTAACAAGGACAGGATAGCCAATTTTGTCAGCAATTTTAGTTGCTTGGCTAATATCGCCAACCGCCCCATCGGAGCCGGGCACAACGGGAATCCCCAATGATTTAACCTTTTCTTTGGCCGCAATTTTATCGCCCATAAGGCGGATATGGTCGCCCGATGGGCCAATAAATGAAATCGCATGGGCGTCTAACACATCGGCAAATTTAGGGTTTTCAGATAAAAACCCATAGCCCGGATGCACCGCATCGGCACCTGTTATTTCACACGCGGCAATAATGGCGGGGATACATAAATAGCTTTGTGCCGCCGCCGCAGGGCCAAGACAAACGCTTTCATCAGCAAGGCGTACATGCATTGCCTTTTCATCTGCCGTTGAATGCACCGCCACAGTTGCGATACCCATTTCCTGACAAGCACGGATAACACGCAAGGCAATCTCGCCACGATTGGCAATAAGGACTTTTGAAATCATCTATCTACCCGCTATTATCTATCCATTATCTTGTGCGTTAAATTAGTCAATATCTCATGCGTTCAATTATTCAATAATGGCTAACACTTCGCCGAACTCAACGGGTTCGGCATTGCTAATGAGAATTTTTTTAACAACCCCGCCGCGTGGTGCGGCAATCGGATTCATGGTTTTCATGGCTTCAATGATAAATAAAGTCTGCCCTTCGCTCACTTGGTCGCCAATTTTGCAAAAAGGGGCCGCCCCCGGCTCTGCCGCAACATAGATTGTGCCAACCATAGGTGAGACTAATGCGCCCGGATGGTCGGCAAGGTCTATATTCTCTTTGCTCTCTTGTGCTTCTGCTTGCGCTGCTTTTTGCTCTGTTGCTTGTTGTTGTGCAATAGGCGCAGAGGCGGGCAGGCCGCTACTTTCGGGGCTTACTCCTGCCCCTATGCTAGCTCCCGCGCCCCCGCCTATTTGGCGTGCTACGCGAATGCGTGTGCCATTGCTTTCTATTTCAATTTCCGACAGATTTGTTTCATCTAGCAATTCTGCTAATTCACGGATTTTCTCATTATCAGTTTTTTTAACCATTGGGCTTATCCTTCCTCACGAATGGGTGCAAGCGCATTGAGTGCCATTATATATCCTTGCGCGCCAAAACCACATAAAAGACTGGTTGCAACAGTGGAAATATAGGAATGATGACGAAATGGCTCGCGTTTGAATATGTTTGACAAATGCACTTCTATAATCGGTATGTCTAGCACTTGCAAAGCATCGAGCAGGGCAACCGATGTATGCGTATAGGCGCCGGCATTGATAATTAACGCGCCCGCTTTTGTGCGTGCCTCTTGTATTAGTGTGACAAGGCGGCCTTCATCATTGGACTGGTGAAAGGTGATTGTCAAACCATGTTCGGCCGCGCTAGCCTCGCATTGTGCCTGAATATCGGCAAGCGTGGTTGTGCCGTAAATCTCTGGCTCGCGTTGCCCTAGCAGATTCAAATTTGGGCCATTTAGAATATAAACGGGCTTTTTCATAGACTCTCTTATACCTTGTTTGCGCGGTTTTGGGCGTAAAATCATTAAAAACAGTTTTATCGCCTGTTATTGCTTGCCTGCCCTATATTAACATATGCCTTATAATTTAACATATGCTTTAACATAAATGATGCAAGGGGGCTTGCAAAAACAGCCAATAAACGCCATTATTCCCTAAACGCAGTATTTTGCAAGTCATATGACGAGTTAAACTCATATGACTAATTATCAAGCAGTCATATAATAGTTAAAGGTTGAATCTAAATGGAAAGCCAATCTATGTATATTACTATCAATGGTGAGCGCAGGGAATTGACGGGTGAGACGAGTCTAGCCGCTCTATTGGCAGAATTTGAATTGCCACTTGGCAAAGTGGCGATTGAGCGCAATTTAGAAATTGTCCCAAAATCGGCTTATCAAAGCACCATGCTTGCCGATGGCGACCGCCTAGAAATCGTGCATTTTATCGGGGGAGGCTGATATGGATGAAATAACCACCCCGCCCAATCACAAAGCAAAAGGGCATAAAGCACGGGAGGATGAAAAAAAGCAGGGTAAAAAAAGGCAGAGTAAAGAAAAGGGCGATAAATCAAATATGACAGCGACTGGGTTTGCTGATACGCCGCTCCGCATTGCTGGTCGTGTTTTTTCCTCTCGTTTGATTATTGGCACGGGCAAATATGCTGATTATGCACAAAATGCCGCCGCGGCCGAAGCCGCAGGGGCAGAAATTGTGACAGTCGCCGTGCGGCGGGTTAATTTAAGCGACCCAAAACAGCCTATGCTGGTCGATTATCTCGACCCGAAAAAATATACTTATTTGCCGAATACAGCGGGCTGTTTTACGGGCGAAGAGGCGGTGCGCACTTTGCGTCTTGCACGGGAGGCGGGCGGTTGGGATCTTGTCAAATTAGAAGTGCTTGGCGATGAAAAAACCCTTTACCCCAATATGCCTGAAACATTACGGGCGGCTGAACTTTTATTAAAAGACGGATTTCAACTTATGGTTTATTGCAATGATGACCCCATCGCCGCCAAGACATTAGAAAATATGGGATGTTGCGCGATTATGCCGCTTGGCGCACCGATTGGCTCAGGGCTGGGCGTGCAAAACCCTGTTAATATAAGGCTCATTGTCGAACAGGCGCAGGTTCCTGTGCTAGTGGATGCGGGCGTTGGTACAGCCTCAGATGCGGCTATTGCTATGGAACTTGGCTGTGATGCTGTGCTGATGAATACCGCTATTGCCGAAGCGAAAGACCCTGTCTTAATGGCAAAAGCCATGAAACATGCGGTCATTGCAGGCCGACAGGCTTATCTCGCTGGCCGCATGGCTAAAAAACAATATGCTGACCCAAGCTCCCCTTTGGCTGGGCTTATCTAACTCTTACCAGAATGTAGCCTATCCGAGTTCCTCCTAGCATTTGGGCTAGTTACATACCTATTTGAGTGTAAATGAACGTCACAAAATTTTATAATACACCGCAATATATAGTAGTCTATGGATTTTTGATGCTAGATATTGTATGTATTGATTC
>JAPPQG010000235.1 GCA_028816945.1 Alphaproteobacteria bacterium | reverse complement strand
TTTGCTGTGAAACCCAGTTCCTCCATTCTTATCCCGCGCAAAACCATAGACAAAGCGGGGGCGGATACGGAAATTCGCACAAAAGGACGCCATGACCCATGCGTTGGCATACGGGCTGTGCCAGTTGGCGAGGCGATGATGGCCCTTGTGCTTGCCGACCATATATTGCGCCACAGAGCGCAATGTGGGTAAAGGGGCGCAATGCGAATAAAAGGGGCGCACAGCGCACAAAAAAGCAAAAGACAAGACAGGGCGCGCCATATTGGCAAGGTGGGCCTTTATCTTATCACGCCCCCCATTTTGCCTGATAATTTTACCGATATATTAAAAGCCGTTTTAGAGGCGGGCGATATTGCCTGTCTGCAATTACGGCTAAAACAAAAAACAAATGATGCAACTATTTTGCAAGCAGCTGATAAACTCATGCCAATCACACAAGCGCAGGGGGTTGCTTTCCTTATCAATGACCGCCCCGACCTAGCCAAACAATGCGGGGCGGACGGGGTGCATATCGGGCAACAAGACATGCCCTATGCGCAAGCCCGCGAACTATTGGGGGCGGCGGGCATTATTGGCGTGACCTGCCATAATTCACGCCATTTAGCCATGCTTGCCGCTGAGGCGGGCGCCGACTATGTCGCCTTTGGGGCATTTTACCCGACCACCACAAAATCCCCGCCCAGCCAAGCCGAGCCTGCTATTTTGCAATGGTGGCAAGAATGCATGCAGCCACCCTGTGTGGCGATTGGGGGTATTACAACACAAAATGCCGCGCCTTTAATTGCCGCAGGCGCCGACTTTTTAGCCGTCTGTCAAGGCGTATGGCACGCCAAAGAAGGCGCGCCCGAAGCCGTAAAACAATTTAACGCGCTTTTTGACAAAGCAAATTAAATCACAGCCCACTCATCATTGCGTGGCATGGATAAGCTCCCTTGCTAGATGAAATTCCATTCGGCGGCGATAAGCCCCATCTTCTCTTATGCCTTTGAAGGGCGTTAAAAAAACATCTTTTGTTTTATCGCGATACACCCCTAACTGCTTATTTAATGTCTTTATCAATTTTGTAACATTGCCGAACTCACCACTAATGCGCGTGATAAAGCGCGATGACACTTTGATAGGATAGGCTTCTATCTCCTTGACATCACAAAATCTTATTGAAGGCCCTTTTGTATTATCAAAAGAAATAAAGCCTAACGCGCCGGCGGGGTCGTTAAATCTAATTTTGCTACCCGCTTGCGTTTTGGGTGTGTTTTTTTCTAACTGGTTGAGACCGCCAATATAGTCATTATCATAATAAATCATCACATCTTTTGTTGCATTTTCACCAAATAAAGCCAAACAAACAGGATTTTCTGTATCGTCAAAAATAATTTTATGCAGCAATATATATGTTTGCAACCGCTCTCTAAAAAGCCCGCTTTGTAAATAGCTAGCAGGCAATAAAGCGGCAACATAAGGGCAATGATGCAGGCATAATTCTAAACAATGTTTATATAAATCATCATATTGGCAGGCGGGGAAAGACAAGCCCCTACGGGTGGCCGAATTGCGCGCCAACCAAGGCGGATTGGTGATACATATATCAAACCCTTTGGGGAAATTTTTTATTGTATCGCGCTTTTTCACATCACGGCTTGCAGGCATTAAATCATAGGCCGCAAAATCACTCACCAATCCCATATCGCCTAACGTATGAATAATGTTATTTGCCCCTGCGAATGGCTCTAAAATGCGCCTTTCAGACAGGCTAGCCTTTTTTGCCCAGTTTTGAAAAACACGCAATGCAAACGGATTGCCTTTTGTGTAAAACTGCCCATGCGCCCGTTTTGCATTCATGCTAACATCTTTCTTCATTATATCGATATCGAATTTCATTATGTCGACATCGAATCACAACTTATGTTATTGTTAAAACATATAGCATATTTGCGCCATTTAACCTATGCTAGCTATACTAGCTGTGCTAGCCCCGCCCCAATAATCCGCCTATTTTATGGCTTTTACAGGCAGAAAATGCTATAAGGCACGAGGTGAGACATTTAACAAAGATTTAACAAAGATTTAATGGATGAAAAAGGCTTATGAAAATTAACGGCAATGAAATACGCCCCGGCAATGTCATACAACATAATGGCGAATTATGGGTGGCGGTCAAAACACAACATGTAAAGCCCGGCAAAGGCGGTGCATTCGCGCAAGTAGAACTAAAAAATCTTGCCAATGGGAGCAAACTCAATGAGCGTTTTCGCTCTGCCGATAAGGTTGAGCGTGTGCGGCTAGAACAGCGCGATTATCAATTTCTTTATCAATCAGACGACATGCTCATCTTTATGGATACAAAAAACTATGAGCAAATTGAATTACAAGCCGATTTTGTTGGCGAGCGGGCAGGCTTTTTGCAAGACGGCATGATGGTAAAGGTTGAAAGCCATGAAGGCAAGCCGATTGGCATTCGCCTGCCTGACCAAGTCACCCTTATTGTGCGGGAAACTGAGCCAGTTGTAAAAGGCCAAACAGCCGCTTCCTCCAATAAGCCCGCCATTTTAGAAAATAATATGCGGGTTATGGTGCCTGTTTTTATTGAGGCGGGGGATAAAATTATTATCGACACAAATGAAACCACCTATCTCAAACGCGCCGAATAAATAATATGTTGAAATTATCGCCTAGCTTAAATGTAATGATTGGCGCGGCCAATAAAGCGGCGCGCAGTTTGCGCCGTGATTTTAGGGAAGTCGAACATTTACAAGTCGCCCGCAAAGGGCCGGGCGATTTTGTCACAATGGCCGATTTGAAAGCAGAAAAAATTATCCAAGAAGAACTTGCCACCGCCCGCCCCGGCTATGGCTTTATAATGGAAGAAAAAGGCAAAATTGAAGGCGGCGATAAAACCCATTGCTGGGTCATTGACCCGCTAGACGGCACAACAAATTTCCTACACGGTATCCCGCATTTTGCTATTTCTATCGCTCTTATGCGGGAGGAAAAAATTGTCTCTGCCATCGTCTATCAGCCAATTACAGATGAATTATTTTATGCTGAAAAAGGACATGGCGCTTTTTTAAGTGCTGCCACCATACCGAAAATGCGGCTACAAGTCGCAAAACGCACCAAATTACAAGATGCTGTTTTTGCCTGTGGCATACCGCATGGCGTGCGGGCGGGACGGGCTGAATTTTTGACTGAAATTGACACCATGCTACCGCATATAGCGGGCTTGCGGCGATTTGGCGCGGCGGCACTTGATTTGGCATGGGTTGCGGCGGGGCGTGTCGATGGGTTTTGGGAGCGTGGCCTATCCGCATGGGATATGGCGGCCGGCGCTTTGCTTGTCAGCGAAGCAGGCGGGCTAGTATCAGATATTGATAATGGCACAGCCTATTTGCAAACAGGAACAATTATTGCCGCCAATGAATCCCTGCACCCTACCCTTCTAAAACAATTACAAAAACAGAGCGAACCACAGATTAAACAAGAGGCGATTTAATTGGCGTGACATTATCAGCCTGTATTGGCTTTTCGGCATTGCCAAATTGCAATTCGGCAAGCCTTTTGTATAATCCATTTTGTTGTAAAAGTTCGGCATGTGTGCCTTGCTCGACAATTTTGCCTTTATCTATGACGAGAATATGATTGGCTTGTAGGACAGTTGCAAGCCGATGCGCAATGACTAAACTTGTGCGCCCCCGCATTAAACGGGCAAGTGCTTTTTGCACGAGTTTCTCACTTTCTGCATCTAATGCAGAAGTTGCTTCATCCAATAGCAAAATGGGCGCATCACGCAAAATGGCACGGGCAATCGCTATGCGTTGGCGTTGCCCGCCCGATAAAGTGACACCCCGCTCGCCTAATTGGGCGTCATAATTTTGCGGTAAAGTTTGGATGAATTCATCCGCCAAAGCCGCTTCAGCGGCGGCATAAATGTCATTGGCGGAGGCTTGCGGGCGGCCGAATTTTATATTCTCAAATATGCTTGTCGCAAAAATAACTGTCTCTTGCGGCACAATCGCTATTTCATTGCGTATATGTTGCGGTGCCATGTGCTGTAAATCAACACCATCAATCATAATATGCCCGTTTTGCGGGTCATAAAAGCGCAGTAATAATTGAAAAATAGTGCTTTTGCCTGCCCCCGACGGCCCAACCAAAGCGACTGTGTCCCCGGGTTTTATATGCAAACATAAATCATCAAGCGCGGCATTTTGCGGCCGTGAGGGGTAATAAAAACGCACTCTATCAAAGACAAGTTCGCCGCGCACAGGGCGTGGCAAAGCGGCAGGGTTTTTGGGTGTCATAATGGTTGGCTCGACACGCAAAATCTCAATCAATCGTTCCGTTGCGCCCGCCGCTAATTGCACCTCACCCCAAACTTCCGATAAAGAGGCAATAGAGGTTGCGCATAAAATCGCATAAATAATAAATTGCCCCAATGTGCCGCCACTCATTGTGCCAGCCAATACATAATGTGCGCCCACCCATAAAATGCCAACCACGCCGGCAAAAACGAGCGTAAAGGCAAGAGCAGTCAAACACGCACGGGCAGATATGCGCGCCCGCGCCGCGCCAAAAGCCTGTTCGACAGCATGGCGAAATAATTTGCGCTCTTCGGCTTCATGCGTGAAGGCTTGCACGGTTTGAATAGCGGTAATTGTCTCTCCTGCTTGCGCATTTGTATCAGCTAGTCGGTCTTGGCTCTGGCGGGATAGACGGCGCACAAGACGGCCAATAATAATCATAGGGATAATAATAAAAGGCAGGAGCAAGGCCGTCAGCCCGCTCAAACTATGGCTTGTCACAATCAGCATGCTTGCTGAACCGATAAATAAAAACGCATTACGCAGGGCAATACTTGCCGAAGAGCCGATAACTGTTTTAATAAGTATCGTATCAGCCGTTAGCCGCGATAATAATTCGCCCGTGCGGGCTGTTTCAAAAAAAGACAGGCTCAAACGGGTAATATGGTCATATACCGCACACCTTAAATCAGCCGTCACACGCTCCCCCAACCAAGTCACACAATAAAACCGCGCCGCACTGGCAAGCCCTAAAATAAGGGCAACCATCATCATCACGGCAAAATAGCGGTCAATGGCAGACGCATCAGCCCCTGAAAAGCCAAAATCAATCATCCCCCGCAACGCCACAGGCAGAGCCAAAGTCGCTAGGGTTGCAATAATGAGGGCAATAAAGGCAGCAAAGAGCATGCGGGGATAACGCATAATAAAGGGGATGAGGGCGCGCAACGCTTGCGGGCTACGGGCAGGCTTGCGGCGGGCGGCCTGTTGGTTAATCAAATCAGCAGAATGTTGGCTATTATTGGCAGTTTGCATTGGGTTTCTCTCAATCTTTTGAGCCGATATGTTTATTTTTTACATAGGGCCTGCTTATAATATAGCCGAAATGGCTTGCATTAAGCAATATATTGGGCTATACAGATATATTGACGCAAAATCGCATTGTTACAGGCTTACATAATTACAGGATTAAATGATGAAAAAGGATATTCATCCCGATTACCATATGATAACCGTTGCTTTGACAGACGGGACGACCTACCAGACCCGCTCTACTTATGGGGCGGCGGGCGAGACATTAACCCTAGATATTGACCCCTCAACTCATCCTGCATGGAATGAGGGTAGCGGCCATATTGCCGATCGCGGCGGGCGTGTTAGCCGATTTAAGAAGAAATTTGACGGTTTTATCAGTTAAAACCCTCCATTCAAATAATTGACCCGCTTAATGGGTTTGCAAAAAAGGAGATATGATGGTTGCCCCACTTATGCCCAAAGCCACTGCCATTTGGCTGATTGACAATACGGCGCTGACATTCGACCAAATAGCCGATTTTTGTGGTTTGCATGCATTAGAGATTAAAGGCATTGCCGATGGCGATGTCGCACAAGGCATTAAAGCCATGGACCCTATCAGCAATGGGCAACTCACCCGCAGTGAGTTGGAACGTTGTCAAGCCGACCCTTCGGCAAAATTGACTTTGGCACAGAGCAAGCGCGACCTGCCGACACCTAAAAAACAAAAAGGGGGAAAATATACGCCCCTTTCTAAACGGCAAGGGCGACCTGACGCTATTTATTGGCTTGTGCGCAATCATGGCGAACTCAATGATACGCAAATTAGCCGCCTTGTTGGCACAACTAAACCAACTATTCAAAATATACGCGACCGCACACATTGGAATATGAGTAATCTTAAACCTGTTGATCCTGTTGCTTTGGGATTATGCAAACAAATTGATTTAGACCGTGAAGTTGCCCGCGCGGCGCGGCGTGTTGAACGAGCCGACAAAAAGCAAAAAAAGCAAGCCGATCAAGCCGACCAAACCGCCACCCTGTCCCCCATAGAGTCTGCACCAAGTGCTACAATGGATACACCATTTCAGCCGCTAGATGA
>JAPPQG010000139.1:3310-6442 GCA_028816945.1 Alphaproteobacteria bacterium | reverse complement strand
TAAACCACCTCATTCAATGCCATTATGCCCGCTTTGCAAACAGGCCGAGCGAGTTGAAGCCTATCGGCCTTTCTGCTCCAAAAAATGTGCCGATATTGATTTGCATCATTGGTTAAGCGGTGCCTATACAATTCCCGCCACAGAGCCGCCCGATGAATGGGAATTAGAAATGGCCGAAAAAGAAGAACAGGGCGAAGATGAAACACAAAATAGCGACCCTATTTATCCGCCAACAGATGAAAAGCCCGAATTGCATTAATCCCTATTGCATTAGCCAATAATAGAGGGACGCGGGCATTGGGGGTGTGCTTATTTATGCCCTAGATATTTATGTCTCAGACATTTATGCCCTAGACATTTATGTCTTAGATATTTATGCCCTCGACATTTATGTCTTAGACATTTATGTCCTAGACAGGGGATAGGAAATTTCCTATAAATTTGCTTTCTAGGCAATTTTCTTGCGAAACAATGAGCCTCTATATGGTTGATTGATAGCGTTTAATTGTCTATATGCTTAATGTCATGTGCTTAATGTCTATGCGCCCAGGTAGCTCAGTCGGTAGAGCAGCGGACTGAAAATCCGCGTGTCGGTGGTTCGATTCCGCCCCTGGGCACCATTAGCAAGAGGCAGTATTACAAATAGGTAGCATTAAAGGCAGTATTAGAACCCTTGCCTTTTGAGGCATAATGGGGCAGTATGCTTACTTACAAACACAAACAAACGGGCTAGCGGGCTAGGCATAATTGGGAGGCAGATTGGGATAGCGGGCTGATATGCGACAAATTACACATTTTATTTCAGGGCAAGCGCAAGCGGGGCGGGCAGAGCGTTTTGGCGATATTTACAACCCCAATACGGGGGAGGTGCAGGCGCAAGTGCCGCTTGCAAGTGCGGCTGAATTGGATGAAGCCGTGCAGGCTGCCTTATTGGCGCAACCTGATTGGGCAGGCGTCAATCCACAGCGCCGCGCCCGCATTATGTTTAAGTTTAAGGAACTGGTCGAGACCCATATGGATGAGTTGGCTATGCTTTTATCCTGCGAACATGGCAAAGTGCTTGCCGATGCCAAAGGCGATATTCAGCGCGGGTTAGAAGTAATTGAATTTGCTTGTGGTATTCCCCATTTGCTGAAAGGTGAATATACGCAAAGTGCCGGCCCGGGCCTTGATGTATTTTCCACCCGTCAGCCTTTGGGGGTTGTGGCGGGGATAACGCCTTTTAATTTTCCAGCGATGATTCCTATGTGGATGTTCGGCATAGCCATTGCGTGTGGCAATGCGTTTATCCTCAAACCATCTGAAAAAGACCCGTCTGTTCCTGTGCGCCTTGCTGAATTGATGTTAGAAGCAGGCCTGCCTGAGGGCGTGTTAAATGTTGTGCATGGCGATAAAATAGCGGTCGATGCGATTTTAGCGCATGCTGATATTAAAGCGGTTAGTTTTGTCGGCTCATCTGATATTGCGCATTATACTTATATGACAGGCACAGCAAATGGCAAACGCGTGCAAGCCATGGGCGGGGCGAAAAATCACGGCATTATCATGCCCGATGCCGATATGGAGCAGACAGTGGCCGATTTTGCGGGTGCTGCCTTTGGCTCAGCAGGCGAGCGGTGCATGGCTTTGCCTGTGGCGGTGCCTGTTGGCAAGCAGACAGCGGATGAATTTGTCGCCCGTATGCAAGAAACATTAAGCACATTGAAAATTGGCATATCGACTGACCCAGACGCCCATTATGGGCCTGTCGTCACCCAAGCCCACCGTGAGCGCATTACGGATTATATCCAAATGGGCGTTGATGAAGGGGCTGAACTCTTGGTCGATGGGCGCGGTTTGACTTTACAAGGCCATGAAAAAGGCTTTTTTATCGGCCCTTCTTTATTTGACCATGTCAAAGCGGATATGCAGACTTATCGCGATGAAATTTTCGGCCCCGTCTTGCAAATTGTACGAGCGGAAAGCCTTGAAGAGGCAACCCGCCTGCCAAGCCAACACCAATATGGCAATGGGGTCGCCATTTTCACCCGCAATGGGCTTGCCGCACGCGAATTTGCCGATAAAGTCAATGTTGGCATGGTGGGCGTCAATGTGCCAATTCCTGTGCCGCTTGCTTATCATAGTTTTGGCGGTTGGAAACGTTCAGCCTTTGGCGATGCCAACCAGCATGGCACAGAAGGTGTGCGCTTTTTTACGAAAATTAAAACCGTCACGCAACGTTGGCCAACAGGCGAATTGGCCGACCAATCCTTTATTATCCCAACAATGAATTAAAACCCCAATCCATGAAAAGGCCGACCACAAAAGGCCAAGCAAATAAGCCAAGCAAATAAAAGGACAAGCAAATAAAAGGACAAGCAAACAAGAAGCTAAATAAACCAAAGGTAATGAATATGACACGAGAATTTGCAACGCTTAAATTTGAACAAAAAGGCAGGGTGGCGATTGTCACCTTAAATCGACCAGATAGTTTGAATGCGCTTAGTAGCGAGATGATGAATGAACTTATCAGCCTATTTGCCGATATTGATGCTGACCCCTCTATTGCTGTAAGCATATTGACGGGGGCAGGGCGTGCTTTTGCCGCGGGGGCGGATATTAAAGAAATGCAGCCGCAAAATTTCACCGATATGTATATGAGTGATTTTTTCGCCCAATCCATGCAATTTGCCACTTGCCGCAAGCCCATTATTGCTGCGGTTAATGGTTTTGCTTTGGGCGGCGGGTGCGAACTAACTTTAATGTGCGATATTGTGATTGCTTCTGATAAGGCGAAATTCGGCCAACCAGAAATTAAATTAGGCGTGACACCCGGCATGGGCGGCACCCAGCGTTTAACAAAAGCAGTTGGCAAGGCAAAAGCGATGGATATTGTGCTAACAGGGCGTATGGTGGAGGCAGACGAGGCAGAAAAATGCGGGCTTGCAAGCCGTGTCGTGGCGCATGATGAATTGATGACAAGTGCTATGGAGACGGCTGAAATGATTGCCGCTTATTCTATCCCCTCCCTTATGGCCGCCAAAGAAATGGTTGCTGTTGCGCTTGAAAGCAGTACGGCTGAGGGGTTGCGGTTTGAGCGCCGCCTCTTTCATTCGCTTTTTGCAACACAAGACCAAACAGAAGGCATGCAGG
>JAPPQG010000139.1:1454-2675 GCA_028816945.1 Alphaproteobacteria bacterium | reverse complement strand
ATGCTAATGGCATATCTGCCTTTTTGCTAGAAAAAGACACGCCCGGCCTGTCTTTTGGGGCGAATGAGAAAAAAATGGGCTGGAAATCCCAACCCACACGGCAAGTCATTATGGATGAAGCAGTCGTGCCAGCAGAAAACCTTATCGGTAAAGAGGGCGATGGTTTTAAGTTTGCTATGGCAGGGCTTGATGGCGGACGGCTTAATATCGCCGCCTGCTCACTTGGTGGCGCACAAGCTGCCTTTCAACAGGCTTTGGCCTATGTTAAACAGCGCAACCAATTTGGCCGTGCGATTGCTGATTTTCAAACAACACAATTCAAACTTGCCGATATGGAAACAGGCTTACAAGCTGCCCGTTTAATGCTTTATCAGGCAGCCCAAAAACTTGACGCGCAAGCCCCCGATGCAACGAAATGGTGCGCGATGGCGAAACAATTTGTGACAGATTATTGTTTTGATATTGCCAATATGGCCCTGCAATTACATGGCGGTTATGGTTATTTATCGGAATATAATATAGAGCGCATTGTGCGTGATTTGCGCGTCCATCAAATACTTGAAGGCACAAATGAAATTATGCGCGTCATTCTTGCCCGCAATTTATTAGAGCGAAATGCTTGATAGATATAATATAGGAGTGTGACATGACAGAGCGTGATATGGCAGACCAAGTCATTTGCAAAATCAATAATAAATTAGGCTGTTTAACCCTCAACCGCCCGCAAGCCTTGCATGCGCTTAATTATGATATGTGTAAAATCATGTTAGATGCGCTTATGGCATGGCGCGGGGATGATAAAGTGCAAGCGGTTTGGATTGACCATGCAGCAGGCACGCGTGGCTTTTGTGCTGGCGGGGATGTGCGCGCCCTTGCTGAAAGCGGGCAGGCGGATGCCAAACAGGCATGCGCTTTTTTCCACCTCGAATATCGGCTCAATCATTTAATAAAAACCTACCCAAAGCCGATTATTGCCATACTGGATGGCGTCACAATGGGCGGCGGGGTTGGTATTAGCGTGCATGGGACATATCGTGTTGCCACACAAAATACGTTGTTTGCCATGCCTGAAACGAGCATTGGCCTTATGCCCGATGTTGGCGGCGGGTGGTTTTTGCCACGCCTGCCGGGCCAAATTGGCATGTGGCTTGCTTTGACAGGGAGCCGTTTGAAAGCGGCTGATTGCCTATCTATTGGCCTTGTCACACATTTTGCTGAAAG
>JAPPQG010000139.1:0-1291 GCA_028816945.1 Alphaproteobacteria bacterium | reverse complement strand
GCGACCCCACGCGGCCAGCCAAATAAGGAAGAGGCAATTTTAACACAATCTGTGCGTGCCTTGATTGATAAGCATTTTGCCCCTGCCCGTGCAGAGGATATTATCGCCTCATTACAGGCTGAAAAAAATGATTGGGCGGCGGCGCAATTATCTATATTGGCGAAAAAATCGCCGCAAACCATTAAAGTCGCCATGCGCCAATTACAGGAAGGGGCAAAAATGCCCGACTTCGCGGCAAATATGGCAATGGAATATACAGCGGCTTCGCGTGTGGTGCGCCAAGCGGAATTTTTTGAAGGTGTGCGCGCCGTCCTTATTGACAAGGATAATGCGCCAAAGTGGCAATATGCGCATGTTGGCGATGTGCCAGATAGTGAGATTGAGGCATTATTTGCACCCCTTCCCAAAGCAGAACAATGGACACCATTAGATTAAAACCATTAGGTTAAAACCATTAAATTAAAACCATTAGGTTAAAGGAGGCTCACATGAGCGTGATTGCATTTATCGGTTTAGGTAATATGGGGGCAGGCATGGCGGCTAATCAAGCCAAAGCAGGCCATCGTGTGCTTGCCTTTGATTTATCCACGCAAGCACTCGCACAGGCAGAGGAAAATAATTGTTTAGCCGCCCCTTCGGCCGCTGAAGCTGTTGCCGAAGCAGAAATTATTATCACCATGTTGCCAACGGGCGATATTGTGCGCGGCGTATATGAAAAAGATATTTTACCCAATGCCAAGCCCAACGCCTTATTGATTGATTGCTCGACAATTGACATAGAAACGGCACGCCTGATTGCTGATTTATCTATCGCGGGGGGCTTTCGCCCTGCTGATGCGCCTGTATCGGGCGGCACAGCGGCGGCAGAAGCAGGCACATTAGCCTTTATGGTCGGGTGCAGGGAGGAAGATTTTGCTGCTATTTCTGCTGCTTTGGAGCCAATGGCAAAAGCCGTATTTTCGGCCGGCGCCTTCGGGGCAGGGCAGGCGGCTAAAATCTGCAATAATATGCTCCTTGCCATTACCATGATTGGCACATGTGAGGCATTTCTTTTAGCTGAGACGATTGGCCTTGACGCACAAAAATTCTTTACCATTGCAAGCCAAGCCTCAGGGCAAAATTGGTCTATGACGAGCTATTGCCCTGTGCCGGGCCCAATACCAACCACGCCCGCCAATCATGACTATAAGCCCGGATTTGCTGCTGCTATGATGCTAAAAGATTTGCGATTAGCCATGCAAGCCGCCCGCACAGGCGACACACACACACCGCTTGGCACATTAAGTGCCGA
>JAPPQG010000019.1:13282-17778 GCA_028816945.1 Alphaproteobacteria bacterium | reverse complement strand
CGCGATTGTCAATTTTACTCTGCCCTTGTTGATAGGGTTTCAAACTTGCAATGCCTGAGACGGGTTCGGGCTTTTTTATATTCTGTGTTTTCTTAATATCCATAATGCTACTCACTTTTTCCATTGTCCCCAATTGGCTCACGGATAATAAAAGGCCAAGGTGAGGCCATATCGCCGACTGCTACTTCAATCACGCATGGGCCGTCTTGTTTGAGGGCTTGTTCCAAAGCCTTTTTCAATCCAGCAGGTGAATCGGCACGCAATCCCATAACGCCAAAACTTTCAACCAATTTTACAAAATCGGGATTATGTAAATCGACAAAAATATGCCGTCCGCCAAACCATTCACGCTGTTGGCGTTTCACATTCGCAAAACAATTATTATTAAATATAATTGTAACCAATGGAATTTTATATTGTGCCGCTGTGGCAAGTTCAGGCACATTGTATAAAAACCCGCCATCGCCGGCAATAGCGATAACGGGCGCGTCGGGATTGGCAATTTTCACACCAAGTGCTGTTGCAAAACCAAAGCCAAGCGTGCCTTGATAGCCACAACTAATAAGGTGGCGCGGTTGATAGAATTCAAAACCATACCAAGAAACAAAGCCTACTTGCGTAATATCTGTCACCAAATAGCCATTATCAGGCAAGAGTTGGCGTATAATATCGAGATAGGCCATTTGCGGCTGGACGGTCTCTATGCGTTTGCGTGTTTCTTGTTTTAAGTTTTCTAATTCGTCTTTTAATTCGGCCTTATTATGGGTTTGGGTGCGTTTTTTGGGCAGAATATCAATCAATGCCAATAAAGCACAAGCAGCATCGGCGCAAATAGCAATATCGGGCCTGCGTATGCGGTCAAATTCTTCTGGGTCGATATTAATGCGGATGAGTTTCATATCCGCGCGCATACGCCATTCTTGCAGATAGGCCTGCATACGCGAGCCAATGCCAATGACTAAATCGGCCTTTTTCCACAATTCATACCCGCTTGCAAAATTATGTCCTAAATAATGGCGGTCGCTAATAATCCCGCGCCCATTGCGAAAAGATATAACGGGGGCGCCAATCATTTCTGCAAACTCCAATAAAGGCGCGCCCGCCTCCACTGCGCCGCCGCCAACAACAATAATTGGCCGTTTTGCTTTGGCAATTAAATCAGCCGCTTCTTCTAATCGCTCCATATTTTCTATGTTTGGAGCAGGCAGTTCGTCAGGTGGCACTAATGTCACATCGGCTTCATCTGCCATAACATCCATTGCCATTTCAATGGCGACAGGGCGCGGGCGGCCAGTTTGCATAGAATGGCAGGCCGCATTCACCATTTGTGGTGCATCTTGCGGGCGGTCAATGCGTGTTGCGGATTTGGTTATTGTGCTTAAAGTGGCAATTTGGTCGGGTATTTCATGTAATTGGCCGATACCTAATCCAATAAATGGCGAAGGTATTTGCCCGCTTACGCATAAAACGGGCGCATTATTGGCATAGGCGGAGGAGAGGGCGGCTGTTGTGTTTAGCACGCCTGGCCCCGGCACAACGACATAACAACCAATTTTGCCTGTAGATTGGGCGTAGCCGAAAGCCATATAGGCGGCGCCTTGTTCATGGCGTGAGCCAATAAAGCGGAGTTTATTTTGTTTTTCCGCATGATACATAGCATCAAAAAAACAATCAACCTGCGCGCCGGGCAGGCCAAATATTGTCTCCACGCCATTTCCTAAAATAGAATGCAGCATAGCCGCCGCACCAGTCATATTAGCCATAATCACCTCTAAATTGCGGACATATCAATAATAGATAAAGTGGCTATTATAGACCATGTCTTATGAAACATATTAAAATGAGTGAATCTCGATAATATCCACCAATGGCAAAATATCAATTTAGTATTTTTTATCTCTTCCATTAGTCAGGTTAATTGATAGGCAGAGATGATAGAGTATAGATGATAGGGCATAGTCAATAAAGCAGGGATTACCCTTAATTGGCGCAAGTTTGCGCCTCAACTCTGTTAATGGCGCATAGGCTAATGGTGGCTACGCATTGGCAGGCAATATCGCGCCTTGATAGCCGATAAGTTTGCAGGCAAGTTCATGTGCTTTATAGGCGGCGGTGGCGGGTGGTTTGCCTGCTATCAGCTGAGCTAAAAAACAGCCATTAAAACTATCGCCTGCTGCGGTCGTATCAACTATTTTTGTGGCTGGTGGATAGGTTGTGGAACTATCATCCCAACCTATTGCTTGCGGCCCTAAGGCGCCGCGTTTAAGCACGCCGAATTGCACCCCTGCTGTGCGCAATCTGTCAATAATTTCTGTTTCATTATTTTCACCAAAAAGCATTTTTTCATCTGTTAAAGAGGGCAGGGCAATATCCGTTATGCGCCACGCGCGCATAATGACATCACGGGCAAGCGCGCGTGAAGACCACAAAGCAGGGCGGTAATTTGAATCAAAGATAATTTGTTTGCCCTGTTTTCTAAATTGGGTAAGAAATACAAATAATTGCTCTCGTTTATCTTCGGGCAGAATGGCTAGGCTTATGGCGGATAAATAAATCATATCCATTTTTTGTAATTGTGCGAACAAACTATCTATATTTTCATCAAACAATCTACGCGCGGCAGAATCATGCCGCCAATAGACAAAATCACGCTCCCCTTTTTCATCATTCAAAATTGCATATAGGCCAATATGGTGATTAGGTCTGCTTTGTATGAGTGAAATATCAATATGTTCTTGTTCGATAAAGGCGCGCGCATAAAGCGATAAAGGGTCTGTGCCGAATGCGGTCACATAAAAAATATCGCAAGACAAAGCCGGCGCGTTGCGGCGCATATAAATAGCCGCATTTAATGTATCGCCCGCAATGCCAATTTGAGCTGTGCCTTTTATATTGGGCGATAGGGAGAGTTCAATTAAAGCCTCCCCAATAAAGGCAATAGAAATTTTTTTTACCATAATTTATGCCTAATAATTCTATATGATTTTCCTTTACAGAAAAATAAACTTGATTAGAATAAAGCAAACATTCGCTATATAGGTTGAATATCTTATGAAAATTACCAATGCAAGGGTAAATATAACATGCCCAGGGCGCAATTTCGTCACGCTTAAAATAGAGACTGAAAAAGGGCTTTATGGGATTGGCGATGCGACCCTTAATGGCCGCGAGCTTGCTGTTGCCAGCTATTTAAGCGACCATGTCATACCCTGCCTGATTGGCCGTGATGCGCAACGCATTGAGGATATTTGGCAATATCTTTATCGTGGCAGCTATTGGCGGGGCGGGCCTGTGACAATGTCGGCCATTAGTGCTGTCGATACAGCCCTTTGGGATATTAAGGCGAAGGCGGCGAATATGCCCCTTTATCAATTACTTGGCGGCAAAAGCCGTGATGGCATTATGGTTTATGGCCATGCCAATGGGCGTGATATTGAAGAAAGTTGTGCGGCGGCTGAAAAATTTTTATCACTTGGCTATAAAGCCGTGCGCGTGCAAAGCGGGGTTCCCGGCTTAGAGACTATTTATGGTGTCTCAAAGGACAAAATGTTTTATGAGCCAGCAACAAAGGGCTTGCCTGTTGAACAGGTTTGGTCGAGTGCAAAATATCTTAACCATATCCCCGCCCTTTTCGAAACCATAAGGGAGCGTTTGGGGTATGAATTTCATTTGCTCCATGATGTTCATCACAGATTAACACCGATTGAAGCAGGCCAATTAGGCAAAGCCGTTGAGCCATATCGTCTTTTTTGGCTAGAAGATCCCGTGCCAGCTGAGAATCAAGAAAGTCTCCGCCTTATTCGCCAACACACCACAACCCCTTTGGCGATTGGTGAAATATTCAATACAATATGGGATTGCAAAACATTGATTGAGAATCATTTAATTGATTATATTCGAACAACTATCGTCCATGCGGGCGGTATTACGCATTTGCGCCGCATTGCTGATTTTGCAAGCCTATATCATGTGCGCACGGGCTGTCATGGGGCAACCGATTTATCGCCTGTTTGTTTAGGCGCTTCATTGCATTTGAATCTAGCCATACCGAATTTTGGTATCCATGAATATATGCGCCACACAAAAGAAACAGATGAGGTTTTCCCGCATGATTATTATTTTGAAAATGGCGCCCTCTATCTTGGCGATAAGCCGGGGCATGGTGTTGATTTAGATGAAGAAAAAGCCGCACACTATCCCTATAACCCCGCTTATCTGCCTGTCAATAGGCTAGAAGATGGCACAATGTGGAACTGGTAGGGAGTGGAACTAGTAAGGGAAAATAATTAGCTTCACCAAGGCTTATTGATATTATCGCTTGCATAATTGCTGTCATTTTGCAATTCGTCTTGCCTATGCGGGCTTTGTTTATCTGCTTTGTGACATAAAAAATGAAATGGGAAAAGCAAAATAAAAAGCCATGTCGATGGGCTTTTTGCGGCCGCCCATAGCATGTTTATAATATCGCTAGGCGATAGAATAATTTTAACAGGGAG
>JAPPQG010000019.1:0-13102 GCA_028816945.1 Alphaproteobacteria bacterium | reverse complement strand
TCATTATGATTTTTTTAGTGTGCCAAGTGATTGCGCATATTGAATGCGTTTTTCATGGGACTCAACCATATCATTGATTGTTTTACCCGCAGGCGGTGTGAATTGCCCGCGCCCATAAATATCCTTAAAGACATCACGCACGGGCTGCATTTTATCGGCTAGGCTACGCGGTGGGCGACCAGAGGGGAATTGATTGGGCGGATAAATGGGCTTGTCATAAATCTGGCGGAATCCTTCTGTGCGCACATCCACCCATGTATTGTGATTACAATGGGAGCGGTGGGCGCGCAAAGATTCAATATCAATCGTAACAGCAAGCACTTGCTCTTCGGGATAGGGGGCTTGCCGCATCATCATGCCCGTATAGTCAATGGCGAAAGAATTGCCCGAGCAAAAAGCCCGCGGGTAATAATCATAATCCGTTGTCCCCCAATTTGAGCCTAGCAAATAGCACATATTGTCATGGGCGCGTGTGCGGCGGGTGAAATACCAAAAATCCCAAGGCTCTGACACGCCTTCCACTTCTTGCAAGGCAACGGGATGACATATGACTTCGCACCCATTATAGCCGAGTGCGCGCGACACTTCGGGCGTGCAGCCGTCATGGCATGTCATTGTGCCTAATTTGCCAATTTCTGTGTCTAATACGGGGAATAGGTCTTTAATATCGCCGCCAAAAATCTCTTTATATTCATCAAAAATATCATGCGGACTCGTGCCAAGCCCAATGGAGGCGGGAATATGCCATTTGTGATAGCGCAATTCTACTTTACCCGATGGCCCGATAATAAAGGCTGTATTAAACCAACGATCGGGGAATTCGGGGATTTTTTCAATCACCCCGCCGCCGGCAATATAAAGATGATATTTGCGGGCAACTTCGCCCAACTGCGCCATTTCTTCCCCGTCAATCATAATGGCTTTTTTCATAAAATCTTCTAGCCCATGCTCTCCTTTGCCCGGTGTTGTCACGCCTTGTAAAAAATATTCAGGCAAGACGACAAGCCGCGCTGGCAATTCCCAAAAATAGCCGGCGCCAAAATCAATCATATTTATCACCCGTTGAAGGTTTTTTTGAATCGTCTTGCGGCCCTCAGCCACAATCACATGGGGTTGGATGATAAGTGCCGTATATTTTTCAATCGGCTTATCATTCTTTTGTGTGCGCTTTTCTTCCATATCTGCCTCTCTAATTGTCACTTGTTAAAAATCTGCTTTGCGAATACCCATATCATCTAGCATAACGCGTGCTGTGATTGTTCCCATAGCAGAAATGCCATTCCCCGGATGACAATGTGGCCCTGTCATATAAAGATTGCGAATCGGGGAGCGATAATGGGCATAGCCGGGAAAAGGGCGGAATGCGCCTAATTGGGCGACAATGCGCTCGCCCCCATTAGTTGTGCCATCGACAAAGGACAGATTCGCCCGTTCAAGGCTTTCGCCCGTTTCAATATAGTCGCCTAATATGGTTTTTTCGGTGATATTGGGGGCATATTGCTGCAATTTTGGCAATAAAATTGTCTGTATGTATTCTTGTTTAATATTTTCCCATGTGCGCCCATCGGCTAGCCAATTAGATACAAAAGTATCATATATCAATGTATGCTGGCCGTTGGGGGCGCGGCTTGGGTCGAGCAAAGTCCAACAAGCAACCCATAAAGGCGGGTCTGTTGGTGGTATGCCGGTGGCAATTTCAGCATAAAATTTTCTTATTTGCGCTGTCGAATCGACAAGACGATGAAAAGCGCATTGGTTCATATCCAAACCATTAATATATTCTGGTGGCTCACTTAATGCTAAATGCTGGCGTATGACGGTTATTTTGCCAAAAGAATAATGATTCACCATATCCACAAAAGGCCTATCTAAATGGTCTTTTTGCATGCATTGCAAGAATGTCTGTTTAGGGTCAAGGCCACTGACAACGGCGCGTTTGGCTTTAATTTTTTTGCCCTTTTTGAGCTGAATGCCTATAACTTCGCCACCTTCAATTAAAAATTCATCAACCGTCTCTCCCGTTAGTACAGAATGGCCATGACTTTCTAGGAATTTAACCATGCAATTTGGCAATTCCTGACTGCCACCTTGTGGAATGCCTTGTCCGAAATCATGGATAGCGGGAATCATAACATAAAAAGATTGTCCCGCCCCTTCTTGTTCGGGCAAAATTTGCGGGGCTAAGGCCCAATAGAGCATAACGGCTTTGACGAAGTCATTTTCAAAATTATATTCAACCCAAGACTGCGCCGATAGGGAGAAATCTTGCAAGCGGCGCAACCCTTCATGGGAGTTTTCCATAGCCCGCGACAAAGTCGAAGGTGGGGCAGGGGGGGAGAAAAAATTCTTAACAACCGCCTCTTTAATAAGCCCAAATTCATTATAAATCTCACAATAGCGGTCAGCATCTTTTTGTGAATAGTGCGCGATGGCGGCGCTGGTTTTGGCAATATCTTTATAAATCACAATCCCCGGCCCGCCCTGTTTATCGGGGTGGCCTGTAATATGGTCTTGCGGATAAATATATTTGAACCCATAGCGGGCGAGTTCAGGCTCTATATGTTTTTTGAAATCTTTGTTTAACTGTATCCAAACATGCGATGAGCCAAAAAGGTCATGTTTGAAGCCGGGCTTTGTTACTTCTTTTGTGATAGCCCCCCCGCCCACTTCTTTATTGCGCTCAATAACGCATACACGCAAGCCCTCTTTGGCAAGCAAGCAGGCGCACGCCAAACCATTCACGCCTGCACCCGCAATCACAATATCATATTCACTATCAAAATCGGACATAGTCATTCACCCGCATATGCTATTTTACCTCTTTTTATCTTTATTGCAAAATTGCAAATCAGCCGCCACGGCCACCCCTGCCGCTCTTAAAGAGCGGGCAGGCGCATTGACAAATTTGATACGACTATGGCGCGGCAGGCGATTTGCCTACTTTGCCTGCTTTATGCTTGTTTAACCGCCAAATTTGCGATTTATGCGAATCCCAACAATGCGTGGATGCGGTCTGACACGGATACCAGAGCCGCCAAAATTATCATTGGAACTTGTGTAATAATCTTCTTCAAAAAGATTTTTCACATAAGCATTGATACCCCATGCGCCACTTGTGAATCCACCACGCAAATTCACCACTGTATAAGATGGATTCTCATATGGGAAATCGGGCAGTCCTAAATCAGGTGCGGCAAGGGCTTCAAGGCTAGAACGGGATTCAGAACGCCCAGAAACTTCCAACCGCACAAAGCCTTCTGCATCATTGCCTACAAATTGGCTTATATCTTGCGTATAATCAACGGCAAGATTATATGTATATTCAGGGGCGCCGGGTAAGTCTTTACCTGATATATCAACAATACTTCCCCCGGGCAGGCGTGCATTTTTGAAATCACCAAATTCTGTCTCTAATAAGCCTGCCCCTACTGTCACCGCCCAATTTTCAGATAAAATAGCTGTTATTTCACCTTCAATACCCATGCTTTCTGCTTCTTCAGCATTTTGTGTTAATTCAACCGCCGAAGAAATATCACCCGGCACAGCAAGGAAATTTGTTTGCACTTGCATATCTTGCCAATCAATATAGAAAACTGCAGCACTATAACGCAGCTGACCCCCTCCCCCTTTGATGCCGGCTTCATAATTCCACAAAGTCTCTTCATCAAATTTTTGTAGACGGTTTACATATAGAGCAGGCGTTACGACTCCTGTTTCCATGTTGGTAGATTCTGCGCGGTTAATTGCGATACGGGATAAGCCACCAGATTTATAGCCTGCCGAAGCAGAGGTATAAAAATTCATCTCGTCATTTATAGCATAATTAAACACAAAACGGGGCGAGAAATTATCAAAATCCTCTGACCCTGACAAATCAGGTTGGCTACCTTCAAATGAGACAACATTAAAAAACCGTGCCGATACATCATCTCTGCTATACCGCCCACCTACTGTAATATCTGTGCGGTCGCTTAAATGCCATGTAAAATCGGCAAATAAAGCCATTGTTTCTGTTTCAAATACACGTTCATTTTCATTGATGCGGAAACCAGCCGTTAGGAATGGTGGCAATAGGCCTGTACTATCTACGCCCGCAATGTTTGGGTGATCAAATGAAAGCGTTGCACCTGCTGTGACCGCATTATATTGGGTAATTTCATCCTGCGCCCAAATAGTGCCAACAATCCAATCCACTGTTTCATTCGTGGTTGATTGGAAACGCAATTCTTGGCTAAGCGATTCCCCTTCATATTCATTATTGCGGCGAATCGCATCGATATGAAAATTATCTTGGTCAAAGGCGCGCTCTGTTTCACTATCGACATAACCAGTAACGGAACGTATCAAATAATTTGGCATTTCATATTCGTAGCGCAAATTGACAATAAAGACTTCATTATTATTATATTCGACCATATCATGATCGACTTTGTCATCATTGGCAGGGTAAAACCCGATTCCCCTATCGACTGGAATAAGAGAAGCCCAAATGCTTTTTGTATCAAGGTCTTGGACGCCCGTTGGCACAAGCTCATCAACGCCTTGATCTTCATCTGTAAAACTAAGTGATAGGTCAAAAGTCGAGCGTTCCAATTCACCCCTAACAGCCCAGCGGAAATGCCGATATTCATAACCACTATCTTCAGTGCCGTTTTCATTAATATTGTCAATTAGCCCTTCACTTTCCTCATAAGAGGCAACAAAACGCATCGCGACTTGGTCTGATACAGGTATATTAACCATGCCATTTATGCCATAAGTGCCATAATCTGCTGCTTTGACTTCGAGGCTTGCCTCGTGCATATCGGATGGTAATTTTGTGCTAAGGTTAAGTGCGCCTGCATTTGCATTGCGTCCAAAATATGTGCCTTGCGGCCCGCGTAAGACTTCAATGCGTTCCATATCGTAAAGTTGCGGGTTAATAGAGCCACTTGCCACTGTGCCAACATTTAATTCGTCTAAATAATAGCCGATCGAATTCGCACTCACCACTTCGCCAAGTGAGACATTGCCAACCCCGCGAATACTAATTTGAATGGAACGGCTACCTGCTTCGCCTGCCTCCCCAAAAGATACATTCGGTGTTAGGGCGAGATAGTCGGCGGCTTCCCCAATGCCTGCTTTGTTTAATGTATCAGCATCAAAGGCTGTAATAGCGATTGGCACATCGCTAATGGCTTGCTGTCGCCTTTGTGCGGTTACAATAATTTCATCAAGTTCAGCTTGTGCTTTAACTGCTTCTGGCGCAATAAAGGCAGCCAAAACAAGCATTGCGATTAAGTGCTTATAGTTCATCTTTTCACTCCGCGAAAATGTGTTTTATATTTACAAGGTGAATGCTTACACTTACCGCAACAAGATACATATTATTATTGTTAAATATTTATTATTATCAACTATAGCAAATGCTATATCATTAAATATAGTAAATGCTATATTCACCTATCAGCAATATCAATTGATTATTTCTCATTTAATATATTAGTTTTTCTAATATATTATTTGCTGTTTTCTGCGGATTTTCCCATTTATGTCATATGTCCCTAATGGTGCGCGCCGCATATGCAAATAGGCAAGCGGCGAATCATAGGCTAATAATGGCTTGTTGCGCGCCTCGCGCGCCGTATAATGGAATCATTAGAATGAAATTCATTAAACACATGATAAACACATGAAAGGCACTTTATGTCTCTTATAGATGCGGATAATTTATTTTTATTGGGGGGAATTATATTTGCGCTTGCTTGGTTCGGTAATTGGGCGGATACAAATGCGATTGGCCGCAAAACATCAGGTGCTTTATGGGTCATTGTTGGCGGGCTGGTTTTATCAAACATAAATATTATACCCGCCAAAGCGCCGCTTTATGATTTTGTCGGCGGCACGCTTGTGCCTTTATCAATTCCCTTGCTTTTATTCAATGCGGATTTACGCAAAATTTTTCGCGATAGTGGCCGTGTCATGCTTGTTTTCTTTTTTGCCGCTTTGGCAACTTGTTTAGGCACAATAGGCGGCTTTTTTCTAATCGGTGATTTAGGCGCGATAGGCCCGAAAGTCGCAGGCGTCTATACAGGCGGTTGGATTGGCGGGTCAATCAATTTTGTCGCCATTTCCCAATCTGTTGAAATGACGCCCGATGAATTCAGCGCCGCATTAAGTGCCAATAGCCCGGTTAGCATTATGGCCTTGATGCTGTTATTAGCTTTGCCCGGCATTCGCTTTATACGCGCCTTTGTTTCAGGGGCGCGCACCAATAATCCCAATGATAAAGACATACATGATAAAGGCGCAGCTGATAAAGACGCACCGCCCGCACCACAAACCGCTAAACCACAAGCCACTAAAAATACAAACCTCGCACCCGACGCCCCCATTCATCTATTGCTTACCCATATTAGCGGTTGTCTTGCATTGAGTTTTGCCATTTGCGCCCTGTCTGCATGGCTTGCCACTTTATGGGGCTATCCCAAATATACAATTTTGATTATTACAATTATCTCCGTTTTGGTTGCAAATATATTCCCCAATATATTGGGGCGGTTGCAGGGCAATTTCCAACTCGGCATATTGATTATGTATATTTTCTTTGCTGTGATTGGCGCAAGCACACAGGCAAGCGTCTTTATCGATAAAGCCCCGCGCCTGTTTTTCTATTCAATTATTATTATCATTATTCATGTGAGTTTTATGTTGCTGATTGCCCGTTTGCTAAAATTTAGCCTTGTTGAAATGGTTATTGCTTCGGGCGCGGCTATTGTTGGGCCGGCTGCCACTGCTGCTATTGCTATGTCAAAGGGTTGGCGCGATTATGTCACGCCCGCCATTATGTGCGGCATATTTGGCTATGCGGTTGCCAATTTTATTGGTCTTGGCGTGACTAAATTTTTGCAATTATGGTATGGTTAGCTATGAATTATTGTTAAGCAGGGCTAGGTTAAGCATGAATTATGATTAGGGGCGTTTTTCAAATTGAAATTATCGACCATGATACGCATTTTAGCTGTGCGGCTGATAATTCTGTGCTTGCCGCGATGGCACAACAGCAAAATACGAATTGGCAAACAAAACGGCCAATTAAAATTGGCTGTCGCAATGGTGGCTGTGGTATATGCAAAATCCATGTAGTGGAGGGCGATTATGCGCATGGCAAAATGAGCTATGCAAAAGTGAGCGAAGCAGAAAGGCAGGCAGGCTATGTATTAGCCTGTCGCACTTTCCCGCGCAGTGATATGAAAATTAAACCTGCTTTCTCAGGCGATATTGCTGGCTTTGATAATAATGATAAAAATAAAAATAGGGAATGAAGCACCATGACAAACAGGACAGACAAGACAAAATTGCCTTTGCATAATTTGCCCTCACTCACAAAATTAGACCTTGAATTCAAGCAAAATTGGCTAACCATTTGGCTAAACCAGCCCGAGACGCGCAATGCACTTGATGAACTTATGCTAGAAGAGCTTACGCATTTATTCCATAGTTTGCGGGAGGCGCAAAATGCGCGCCTTGTGCGGGGTATTAGTTTGCGGGGGCGGGGTGGCGTATTTTGTGCGGGTGGCAATTTGAAATTTTTTCAAACCGAATTACAAGCCACAGGCGATAAGCAAGCGATTATTGCTGTCTCAAATGCGTTGGCTGAACTTTTCCACAGCGTCCATACCGCGCCCCAATTCACCCTTGTGTTGATTGAAGGGGCGGCTATGGCGGGCGGTTTTGGTCTTGCGTGCTGTGCCGATATGGTTTTGTGCATGGCAGATGCTAAATTTGCCATGACGGAAACGAGAATTGGTCTCAGTCCCGCGCAAATTGCCCCCTATGTGATTAAAAAATTGGGCTATGCGCAGGCAAGACGGCTTTTATTAACGGGCGCCCGCTTTGACGGCACACAGGCGCAAACATTAGGCTTTGCTGATTTTATCGCCACCGATATAAGCGAGTTTGAAAAAATTGAAAAAAATATTAAAGCCCAAGTGCTCGCCTGTGCGCCCCAAGCCATTGCCGCAACCAAAGACCTGCTTTATCAAACAGCCCATGCGGATATGCAGCAGGCGCGGGCGATTGCGGCTGAAAATTTTTACCACCGCATGACAAGTGATGAATCGCGTGAGGGTATCGCCGCCTTTTTTGAAAAGCGCAAGCCTAATTGGACAATAGACCCCGAATAGACTGTCGGCGGCGGTGGCTTAGCTAGTAGCACGCCACGAATGGCCTAGCCAGTAGCACGCCACGAGTGGCCTAGCCAGTGGCTAGCCACCTTGCCATTGGCCGAGCGTGGCGAGGCCGTTCATTTTGGCGCGGTGTGTGAAAGCGTCCTGTGCGGCTTGTCTGTTTTCTGCCTTGCCACCCCACGTTTGCAGAACAGGTGCTTGCAAGGCGCGCCCATATGAAAAACTTAACTTCCAGCTCGTTTTGCCCCGTGCTTTGGCTAGCCGATTTATTGCATCTAAATGTGCGGTGGCATCTATATCTGATTGCCCGCCCGATAAAAACACAATACCCGGCACAGTTTGCGGGACATTTGCGGTGAGGCAGTCAAGGGTCATTTCCGCAACTTGCTCTATGCCTGCTTGGTTGGGGTTTTGCGTGCCTGATAAAACCATATTCGGCTTTAATATTGTGCCTTCTAAATGGACGCGCTGCTCTTTTAATGTTGCGTAAAGCATTTGCAAAACGGCGGCCGTGACCTCAAAACAACGCTCAATGGTGTGGTCGCCATCCATAATCACTTCTGGCTCAACAATCGGCACAAGCCCATTTTCTTGGCATAGGCCTGCATAACGGGCAAGCGCATGTGTGTTGGCAATTAAACAGCTACGAGTTGGCAAATCATTATTGGCGATATTGATAACGGCGCGCCATTTGGCAAATTTTGCACCCAAAGTGACATATTCTTGTAGCCGTTCGCGCAACCCGTCTAAACCTTCGGTTACTTTCTCACCGTCATGATTGGCGAAATCTTTCGCGCCCGTATCGACCTTAATGCCCGGCAAACAGCCCATATTTTGGATAATGTCGACTAATCCTGTGCCATTTTCTGCTTGTTGGCGAATGGTTTCATCAAATAAAATCACGCCTGAAATATAATTTGCCATCGCGTCTTGTGTGCTAAATAGCATTTCTCGATAATCACGGCGATTGGTTTCAGTCGATTCAACAGTAATCGTATCAAACCGCTTTTTGATTGTGCCTGAACTTTCATCAGCCGCTAAAATGCCTTTTCCTGTTGCGACCATATTTTGGGCGATTGTTTCAAGTGCTTGCTTATCCATTTGTTTATTCCGTTTGCTCTTTCTCATAGGTTAATTGTTTATGGGTTAATTGTTTATGGGTTAATTGTTTATGGGTTAATTGTTTATGCGCTTATATGCGTTTGCTCTAATGCCTTTATACCAGCTAGAGATTTGCCTTCAAGCCATTCTAAAAATGCGCCTCCTGCCGTAGAAATATGGGTAAAGTCTTGCGCTTGGGCGGGCTGTAAGGCGGCCAATGTATCGCCACCACCTGCCACAGAGACGAGTTTTCCTTGCCGCGTGCAGGTGGCTGCATGCTCTGCTATCGCATGGGTTGCTTTGCCAAAAGGCGGTATTTCAAACGCCCCCAAAGGGCCATTCCAAACAAAAGTTTTGCTCTCTTCTATGGCCTGTTTGATATGTTGGGTGGTTTTTGTGCCTATATCTAATATCATCATGTCATTTGGCATTTGTTCGACCGCAATTATGGACGGGTTGTCACAAGGGGCAAGTTCGGGGGCAATAACAACATCTTGCGGTAGGATAAGACGGCAATCCGTCGTTTCTGCTTTGTTTAGAATCGCGCGCGCCTCATCTAACATGGTTTTTTCAACAAGCGAACGGCCAATCGATAGATTTTTGGCAGCTAGCAAATTATTTGCCATGCCGCCGCCAATCACCAATATATCGGCTTTTTCAAGCAAGCGATTGAGTAAAGATAATTTTGTTGATATTTTCGCCCCGCCAATCGCCACCATAAGCGGACGGGCGGGGTTTTGTAAAATGCTTTCTAACTTTTCTAATTCACCGGCCAGCGCATAGCCCGCATAGGCAGGCAGTAAATGCGCGATGCCTTCGACACTTGCATGCGCCCTGTGCGCAATGGAAAATGCGTCATTGACATAAGCCTGCCCGATAGATGCCAAAGCCCGACAAAAGGCGGGGTCATTTTGTGTTTCGCCTGCGTGAAAACGGGTATTTTCAAGCACGCCAATCCCGCCTGCGGGCAGATTATGAATAAATTGCGCCGCCTGTGTGCCAATGCAGGCTTCAACAAAGCCAATGTCGCGGTCTAATGTATGCGCGAGTATGCGGGCAATGGGGGCTAGACTATAAATTGTATCATCTTGTTTGGGGCGACCAAAATGCGACAAAATGACCGTTTTTGCGCCTGCTTGCGACAGGGCTGTGAGACTTGGTATGAGCTGCGTTAGGCGGCTTATATCGCGCGCCTTGCCTTGCTCGTCTATGGGTATATTCAAATCGGCCCGCAATAGTACAGACATATTCTTTATGTTAGGCTCTGCAAGCAGGCGGTCAAGCGTTAGATAGGCAACCATTATATGCTCTTAATTTACCCTTATTATTTATTTAGTGCCTTTATGTTTTGCTTCGTGTTTTTCTTTTGCCATTTTGACAATCGCCTCTGTGGTAATGCCAAAATGTTCAAATAATTGTTGCGCCGGCGCACTTGCGCCAAATTGCGCCATGCCAATAAAACCGTCACCAACGCGCAAATAACGATCCCAACTCTGTCGCACAGCAGCCTCAATGGCAATCCGCACAGGCGTTGCGCCAAGCACATCTTGTTGATAGGTTTGCGACTGTTGAGCAAATAATTCCAAACAGGGCAGGGAGACAATGCGTGTGCCGATATTGTCGGCTTCTAGTTTTTCTTTTGCTGCAACGGCTAAATGGACTTCTGAGCCAGTCGCCAATAAGGTGACTTGTGCTTCGCCTTTTGCTGAAAACAATTCATAGCCCCCTTTGGCGCATAGGTTTTTTTCTGTATATTCTGTGCGCACAGCAGGCACGGCTTGGCGGGTTAGGGCAAGAATGCTAGGCGTTGTCTTTTGCATTAAGGCAATTTGCCAACATTCTAATGTTTCAATACTATCCGCAGGGCGCAAAGTGAGGAGATTCGGCATTGCCCTTAGGCTTGCTAAATGCTCTATGGGTTGGTGTGTTGGGCCATCTTCACCAAGCCCGATAGAATCATGCGTCATAACATGAATGACTTTAAGCCCCATAAGGGCGGCTAGACGAATGGAGGGGCGCGCATAGTCAGAAAAAACGAGAAATGTGCCACTATAAGGGATGAAACCGCCATGCAAAGCTAAACCATTCATGGCAGCTGCCATGCCGTGTTCGCGCACGCCCCAATGAATAAAATGCCCGCCATAATTGTCAGCACTCACAATCTCTTGGCTTGGCGTGCGTGTATTGTTAGAGCCTGTCAAATCGGCCGACCCGCCAACCATTTCAGGTATTGCAGGGACAATCACTTTTAAGGCTTGTTCGGATGATTTGCGGGTTGCTTGGGGCGGTTGGCTTTCTGCGGCAAGTTGTTTTTTATATGTTTCTATACTGGTCTCTAAACAAGCGGGCAATTCGGCCGCCATTAAGCGATTAAAGCGGTTTTTAATTTTCGCATCCTGCCCGTCAAGCCGCGCCTCCCATGCTTTGCGGGTTGATGTATGGCGCAAGCCCGCCATGCGCCAAGCGTCTAAAATATCGGCGGGAATGGCAAATGCTTGCCCTGTCCAGCCTAATTCGGCCCGCGCCAATTTGACTTCATCCTCGCCTAAGGGCGCGCCATGTGTGGCTTCTGTGCCTTGCTTATTGGGGGCGCCATAGCCGATAATGGTTTTGCAAGCAATCAGGCTTGGCTTATCGCTTGCGCGGGCTTGTGTGAGGGCAGAGTCAATCGCCACAGGGTCATGCCCGTCAATGCGGATTGTATCCCAACCCGCCGCCGCAAATCGTTGCAACGCATCGCCCGATTCAGCAAGGTCAAGCGGGCCGTCAATAGAAATGTCATTATCATCATAAAGCACAATCAGGCGGGCGAGCCGTAAATGTCCCGCCAAACTAATCGCTTCATGGCTTACCCCTTCCATTAAATCGCCATCGGAGGCTAGCACATAGGTAAAATGGTCGACCAATTCATCGCCAAAACGCGCACACATCATGCGTTCAGCCAATGCCATGCCTGTTGCAGTTGCAATGCCTTGTCCGAGCGGGCCGGTTGTCGTCTCAATGCCTGCCGCATGGCCAAATTCAGGGTGGCCCGGCGTGCGTGCGCCCATTTGGCGGAAATTCTTAATTTCCTCCAAACTCATATCCTCATAGCCGACCAAATAATGAAGCGCATATTGCAACATAGAGCCATGTCCAGCCGATAGAATAAATCTGTCGCGGTCAGGCCAGAGCGGCCGGCGGGGGTCAATTTTCAAAAACCCCGTAAATAAGACAGTCGCTATATCAGCCGCCCCCATAGGCAGGCCGGGATGGCCAGAATTGGCCGCTTGCACCGCATCCATAGCAAGGATACGGATTGCATTTGCCATGCGTTTATGACGATTTTTATCCATAGCCGATTTTTTTTCAGTCAGGCCATTAGATGAAGACATATTTTTGAGTCCTTCGATAACACATATCAAAAATAACAAACAAAGAGGGCGAATCTAATCTGCCCGAATCTAATTTATTTGGCGGCACAATGACCTGCCCGCCCATAAGAGTCAATAATGGAATCGGCACATATAAAAGCATAGATAAAGCAATATATCTATTGTTTTTATTTATAGCTTGTTTTTGCTTGTTTTTTTCAAAAAATAATATTAACATAAATGTCTATTTTATTGCTTTCCCGCTTGACGCGGTTTGCTGATTATCCCTATGTTTAACAAATATTGAGTGCAGAATGGTAATATAATGGCGCAAATAATGGCACGAAATAATCAAAAGGAGACACCCATATGGAAAAAATTGAAACCGCCCTTGCTCTGTTTAACACAGTTCTTACAGCGCATGGGGAAAAATTAACGGAAAAATTAGGGCAAAATATTATCCAACAAAAACAAGCCAAA
>JAPPQG010000078.1:4961-6470 GCA_028816945.1 Alphaproteobacteria bacterium | reverse complement strand
TATGCTTAACACAGATACTGAATATGAACTTCTACCCGAAGTCACGCAATTTATAAGCCAAGACTTAAAACTCTTTATCAATGGCAAATGGACGCATTCTGCCGCGCCAAAAGCGGCTGATATGACACAGCCCATTATCGACCCATGCACACAAAACACGCTTTGCCAAACAATTAAAGCCATACCCGAAGATGTAGATAAAGCCGTATCGGCGGCACGCACGGCTTTTGATGATGGCCGTTGGCGCAATATGCCCGCCTCCCAGCGCGGCGACATATTATTAAAAATTAGCCAACTGATTACCAAACATGCCCGCGAATTGGCCGAACTTGAAACGCTCAATGCGGGCAAATTATTTACCGATAGTTTGCATGGCGAAATCCCTGCTGCTGCTGCCGCTTTTCGCTATTATGCTGAACGGGTAGAAAAAATCACAAGCGAAACATTTACCCCCTCCATTAAAGGGGCAAAATTAAGCGGCTATATACGCAAAGAGCCAATCGGTGTGGTTGGTTTGATTGTGCCGTGGAACGGCCCGCTCGTTATGGCGGCTTGGAAATTAGCCCCCGCACTTGCAAGTGGTTGTACTTGCATCTTAAAGCCTGCTGAATTGACGCCTTTGACGGCCTTGCGCCTCGGCCAACTCATGCAAGAAGCAGGTCTGCCAGACGGTGTCGTCAATATTATCACTGGCACAGGCTCAAAAATTGGCGCGCATATAGCCGCACATAAAGATATTGACAAAATTGCCTTTACAGGTTCAACAGCCACAGGGCGCAGCTTGCTGACAGCCGCACAGGGCAATTTTAAGAAATTATCGCTAGAACTTGGCGGCAAATCGCCTGTGCTTATTTTTGCCGATGCCGATATAGAAGCGGCAATAGAGGGGGCGGCACAGGCTATTTTTGCCAATGCGGGGCAGGTTTGTGTTGCTGGGTCGCGCTTATTGGTGCAGGAATCTGTCTATCAACAAGTGATAGACGGCATACAGGCAATCGCTGAAAATATGCAACACGGCTCACCCTTTGCGCCTGCTACAAATATAGGCCCGCTTATTTCTGAGGCGCAACGCGAAACCGTGCATAAATTTGTTGAAATCGCACAAGCCGAAGGCGGCAGATTAGTGACAGGTGGCAAACCATTTGCAGGGAATGGGTTTTTCTATCAACCAACCATTTTTACCGACATTACCCCTGATATGACTCTTTACCGTGAGGAAGTTTTTGGCCCTGTGTTATCGGTCACAAAATTTGCAGATTTTGACGATGCGCTAGCCCTTGCAAATAATAATAAATATGGGCTAGCAAGCAGTGTCTGGACGCAAGATCCCGCAATAGCACAAAATATGGCGCATAATATCCGCGCGGGGATTGTCTGGGTGAATTGTCATGGCATTCCTGATATTACAATGCCAATTGGTGGCTATCGGCAATCGGGCTGGGGGCGGGAACTTGGCGCACAGGGCATGGATATTTATATGGAAAGCAAATCCATTATGACGAAACATTA
>JAPPQG010000078.1:0-4935 GCA_028816945.1 Alphaproteobacteria bacterium | reverse complement strand
TTTTCTAGCCATGTGCGAAAAATGGTGACCCATTCATCATCGGCAATATCTTTCGGGCAGACAAGATAATAAGCATATTCGGATTCTATTGGCACATTAAAGGGTTTGATAAGAGCCTGTTGTTTTATGGCATCTTGGATTAAAAGGCTACGCCCCAAAGCAATACCTTCGCCATTGATCGCGGCTTGCACGACTAAATGGGAATGATTGATTGTATAGCCATTTTGTATATCCGCATCCTTAATGCCATTTGCCGAAAACCAGTCTTGCCAATCGGTTTTCATAATATCGTGAATAATCCTAAATTGGAGCAAATCTGCCGCTGTTTTTATTTTCGTCCCTTTTGGTAAAAATGTTGGGCTACATATGGGGATAATTTGTTCGTCAGCCAATTTTGTCACATGATATTGCGGCCAATTTCCATCGCCATAACGAATTTCTAAATCAATATCATCGCGAACAAAGTCACAAAACCTATCGCTGGTAATAACATGAATGGCTAATTTTGGATAGGTTTTATGCAAATTATCAAGGCGGGGCATTAAAAAGGCAGAAGCGATTGAGTCAAAGGTTGAAATGGATAGCACATTATCAACGGAGCGCATGGTAATTTCCGCAGTCGCCTTATGTAATATATCAAAAGCATCATGTAATTGGGCGGCATAATATTTGCCGGTTTTTGTCAATTTAACAGTTCTGTTAATGCGCCTAAATAAAGGCTTGTCGATATATTGCTCTAATGCTTTAATTTGATGACTAATCGCCGCTTGCGTGACACATAATTCTTGGGCGGCATGGGTAAAACTCATATGCCGCGCCGCAGATTCAAAAGCGCGCATAGAGATTAAAGATGGCAATGGCTTGTTCATATGTCTGTAATATTCAATAAACCGATTTGCTTATGAGAAACCCATTTATATTATGATAAGTCCGCCTATATTATGATAGTTCCGTCTATATTATGATAAGTCCGTTTATATTATGATAAGCTCATCCATATTTACAGGCTTATATTCAGCAAATAGACAAGACTAAAAATTATCGATAATTGTTTTAAGCCCCTGTTTTAATTGTTTTATTTCTGTTTGTGAAAAATTATCAAGCACTTCATCTTCATGCGCGCGCGCAAGGGTCATTAATGTTTCTGTTAATTCACGCCCCGCCTGTGTGAGGGCTAATTGGTCTTGGGCGGGGTCAAAATCCACCCACCCTTTATCAACCAAAAATTGTGTTGTTTCTTTGAATTCCACATCTGGCTGCATAACCAATCGGCCAATCTCGCTTGCTTTGACAGGCGCATTCATATCTAAACTGGTTAGCACACGCCATTCTTCTGGTGTGACATTCGCATGTTCGGCCAAACGCGGATAAAGTTGTGCTGTATAATTGGTAAATGCGATATTAAGCAAATATAAAAGATAGTTTGACAAAAATTTATTCGGTTCAGCATGCGCTTGGCTATGCGGCAGGCTCGATGGGTGTTGCATGGTGGCAGCAAAAGTGCCGCGTGAGAAAACCAAAGGGGCAATCATTTCATCATAGCGATAGTCTAACACTTCGCCCATCATCACAACATGGTCGCCTGCGTCAATCATCTGGCTTGTTTTACATTCAAATTGGGCGGCGCAATTTTCTAATAAGGGACTTCCCCCTGCCCCCTTATGATAATTTATATCGGCAAATTTATCTTCCTGTCGGCTCGCGAAGTGAAGTGATAATTCGGTCTGGTCTTTGCCTAATATATTGACAGCAAAATAATCAGCCTGTTCATAAATCGGCATGCCATAAGAGGATTTGTCAATACACCATCCAACGAGTGGTGGTTTAAGCGATATAGAATGAAAACTATTCGCTGTCATGCCCGCCAAACGGCCTGTTTTATCGCAAGCGGTAATGATTGTAATACCCGTTGGAAATTGGCCTAACGCACGGCGGAAATGTTTTTTGTCAAATTCCTTATCACCCATAATATCGCCCCTATTTAGCTCATGCTCTTTAACTTATGCTTTCATTGCATTAACGCATAAAAATACCGCCATTCGCATCCCAACAAGCCCCTGTGACAGCCCCCGCCTGCTCGCTTGCCAACATCGCAACCATATGAGCGATAAAAGCGGGGTCGCTCATTTGCTTTATGGGAATGACGGTTTCTATAATTTCTGCTAATTTTTCTGCTGGCACTTTTTCGCGTATAGAGGGAACATCGACAGGCCCCGGCGCAATAGCATTCACGGTGACCTGTGAGTCGGCAAATAGGCGGGCAAAAAATTTCGTTAAAGTCAAAATGCCCCCTTTGGATGCCGCATAATGCGCGCCCGATGCTGTGCCGCCCGTTTGTGCAGCAAGCGATCCCATATTGATGATACGGCCATATTTTTGTTCAGCAAAATAAGCACCAAATAATTGACAGCCTAAAAATGTCCCGCGCAGATTAACCTGCAAGACTTTGTCAAATTCCTCAACACTAATATCCATAACAGGCGTTGTTGGCGTCATGGCGGCGTTATTTACCAACACATGACACGCGCCATAGGTTTCGACAATTTTATCAAGGGCTTCGGCAAAATCAGCCCGCTGGCAAACATCCAAAGGCAAACCCAAAGCCCGCTTGCTAGATGAATCCAATGAATCCGCAAGGGCGGCCGCGCCCTTTTCATTTATATCGCTGACGACAACAATAAAACCTGCCTCAAAGAGAGATTCAGCAATGGCCTGCCCTAATCCCTGTGCGGCGCCTGTGATTAAAGCGACTTGTGGATTGGGTGGTGGTTTGCTTTGTGACATGATGCTGGGCGGTTTGTGTTTGTAATAAAGTGGTTAAAATAAATAAGCGATTGTCGCTAAATGTGTATCGGAATTCATCAGTTCAACAATTTTTTCCTCAATTTTGAGCGTCCCATTATCGCGGCGCAATTTGAAACGCAAATTAGCAGGGAAATGTCTAATCTGCCCGCTTTTATTCTCAAATAAGCAATAGGCACAACGCACATTTATAATATCATCTGACTCATCCAAAATGCGAATACGCGATAGAGTGCGAATGGTTATTTTTGCCGTTTTCGCCGACATTGCATGGCCGCTCTGCAAACGCTGGATACGCAATTTACGCATCGCGGCATCATCATAAGCTAAATTAAGCATGTCCTTATAATTTTCTTCGCCATGTGCAATCGGCACAATATAAAGCCCCGTATCTGACCAGAGTTTTAGCCACTCATCATATTCTTTATAATCCAACATATCTGCTTCCCGATTGAGAAAAGCAGTCACTTCTACTAATGATTTATCTAGCTGATTCATATTATCCATATTTTCCTATTATTAAGGGTTTTCTATTATTGAAACTTTCCTATTATTGAGGGTTTCTTTTGCGACTCGCAAACCCCTTACAAGCACGCATTATACAATCATTTGCTTTTTATATTGCTGATAGGCGGCGCGCATGCCTGTTTCGGAACATACAGCCCCCATCACATTACCATCGGGCGAAGGGCGCAGGCGCGACATGCCACGATTAACCATAATCCAACCATCTTTGCCCGCCATAGAGCCTCTTTGCACCCGTTCCCAAGCTTCGCCATCATCGGGCGTGCCGAACCCCATAGGACCTTGAAAATGCTCATGTAATCGCAACCGTTGTTGGTTATAAGCATCCGGCGCACCAGTGCCGCCAATCGCAATATGGTGAATTTCTGTTTCATTAACACTAATCGGCGCAAGCATACGGAAAAAAGCCATCGAGCAAGCAATGTTGGGGAATAGATTCAAATTAAATCCTGTGCCGCCGGCGGCGCGCACTAATTTACGCACTTGCAAATCATCTAATCCCTGTTTGGCTAACTCTGCCGCAAGAGGTGCAAACCGTTCAGGTATGGGGGCTTCTAAATTGGCTTCTAAATCGACCAAATCAGGAATCATAACCATAACACTATGGCCATTGCCTAAATCCTCGACAAAGCCTTCATCATCTAAAAAGTCAAAGACAGTGGCTGTCTGGTCATCTAATGAGGAAATAAAAGATCTATGGACGACTGGAAAGTGATAAGCATCTGTTGTATTTTCTAATTGTATTTTCCAATTACCCCTAAATCTAAATTGCTGGCGGCCCAAAGTTTTGACAGGATAGCCGCCGCCTTGTTTCATAAATAGGTCAATCCATTTTTTTGCCCCGCCTAAAAATGAGTCTAGCGATTCTTGGTCTTTTTTGAATGTGGCAAAAATCATGCCCTGATAGGTTTCATGGCGAATCTCAATAAGCCCAAAATCTTTTTTATCAAGGATAGATTCATATTCTTCGGGGCGTGGGAGCGCACGCAAAGCACCATTTAACCCATAAGACCAACCATGATAGGGGCAGGTAAAGGCTCTTACTTTGCCCGCTTGGCTTTCGCAAACAGTTGCGCCACGATGTCGGCAACGATTTTGGAGAACATGAATTTGCCCTTCCATATCACGGCATACAATCACCGGTTGGCGGCCAATCATAGCTGTTCTATAAGAGCCTGCATCGGCAATTTCACTTTCATGGGCAACCCATATCCAATTATTATTGAAAATTTTATCTAATTCTTCTTCAAAAATGTCAGGGTCAGAATAAAGCGCCTTATGCACTTTGTCTGTGTCAATCATGCTAGCAATGCGTGCCGACATATTATGTTCATTTTCTAGTACCATTGGGGGAACCTCTATTTATAACTGATATTTATATATTGATAAGTATTGATATTGATAAACTACGCCTACATATTATATTATAATTGCCACATATAATCTAGCAGATAATATCGCTATTGCAAAATCTACGCACCAATCTAAGCCTTTGGGACAGTCAAACTGGCATTATCATCCCATGCTTTTTCCATTGGGCCACTGAAAAGATTTTCTGTGCGGAAATGGCAAAAGCGCCATTTTTCTTCCACATATCGAAACCCTGCC
>JAPPQG010000032.1 GCA_028816945.1 Alphaproteobacteria bacterium | reverse complement strand
GCCCGTTTTGCCCTTTTGCCGATGGCTTTTGCAATGGCGGGCGCAACTTATCCACAGCCCATAACCTAAAAAAGCGATTTTTTTGCAATTTTTTTGCAATTCACGCACATTTCTAATTTGAATTTTTCGATTTTTTGGCAATATATGTTGTGGTTTGACTGATTCGAAACGCTATATGTAGTAGGCCAGCTAAACCGAACGAGTAAGCGAAACCGAACAGGCAAACAAACACGAGAAGACAAGTAAGTAAATGTCAAACGAGCAAATGGAATGAGGCAGGATTATGAGTTTAGAAACATTACAAGACTCCCAAACAAGTGAGCATCCAATAGATGTTATGGAGAGTTTGGCGACGGCGCACGAATGGCCATGTGAGCGCGGCGAAACACAAAATGATATGAATGTTTGTATTAAAGGCCATTATTGTGATTTTCATATTGCTGTGAATTGGCGGCCTGATTTACACGGTCTGCATTTAGCATGTGTTTTGGATATACGCATTTTAGAAAATAAGCGCGCCGATATTTGCACCCTGCTTGCCTTAATCAATGAACAGCTTTTTCTAGGTCATTTTGATCTTTGGTCAGTTGATGGCACAATTCTTTTCCGCAACACAATTATGGTAAGCGGCATGGGGTTGAGTGAGATGCAATGTTTTGAACTCATCAATAATGCTACTGAAACTTGCGAGCGGTTTTTCCCCGCCTTTCAATATATGCTTTGGGCGAACCAATCCGCGCAAGACGCATTAAATACATGCATGTTTGAAACCAAAGGCGAAGCCTAACGGATAGCGAAGCCTAAGGGATAGTGCCAATCATGTCTGTATCCAAAACCAGCGCACCGATTTTATTAGTTGGTGCTGGCAGAATGGGTTTTGCTCTGCTGAAAGCTTGGCTTGCCACCAGCGAAGCAAGACAGCAAGGCGAAGCAACACAGCCTATTATGGTGCTTGAACCAACCCCCTCGCCCGACTTGCAACAATTAGCGCAAGCAGAGGCGATAACACTCAATCCCACACCTGATATGATTAAAGCCGCCCGCCCTTCGATGGTTGTTTTTGCGGTTAAGCCACAAATGGCGCAAGAGATAATCCCGCCCCTTGCGCCACTTTTGCCATCTGATTGTTTATCTGTGTCGATATTGGCGGGTATTTACTTGGCAAGTCTAGCGGCGCATTTAGGGCCGCGAAAAATTATCCGTGCTATACCGAATCTTGCGGCGACAATCGGCCATAGCATGACTGTGCTATACGCAAGCGAACAAGTCGAACAAGTTGAGCGCGCGCAAGTAGAAACATTATTTGCCGAGATTGGCAAAATCGCTTGGCTAGAAAGTGAAGCAGATATAGATATTGCCACCGCGATAAGTGGTAGTGGGCCGGCTTATGTTTTTTATTTAACGGAAAGCCTAGCTGCGGCGGCGGTCGATTTAGGCTTGCCGAAAAATCTAGCCATGCAATTAGCCCGCGCAACCGTTATTGGGGCAGGGCATATGCTCCATCAATCAACAGATAATGTGTCGGTTTTGCGGGAGAATGTAACCTCTCCCGCTGGCACAACAGCCGCCGCCTTAGATGTGCTTATGGAAGAGGGGGGCTTGCCACAACTTATCCGCCGTGCGGCCAAAGCGGCTGTTGCACGGGCGCGCGAACTTGGCTCTTAAATTGCGCCCTTAAATTATATCTGCCCTTCAATCGGCAATATAATATCGGCACGCAAGCCACCTTGTGTGCTTTTTGACAATTTAATATCCCCGCCATGCCCGCGGGCAATATCACGGGCAACCGCAAGACCAAGCCCTGTCCCGCCTTGTTCGGCACTGCGCGCATCATCTAGGCGAAAAAAGGGACGGAAAACAAGTTCAAGGTTTTCAGGTGGAATGCCCGGCCCATTATCGGCAATGCTAATTGTGATATGTGATTTTTCCTTATGGGCGACAATTTCTACCTCTGTGCCGTGATTGCACGCATTATTGACAAGATTCGTCACGCACCGCTTAAAAGCCCGCCGCTTAACAGAGATAATATAATCACCTGCCGCCGCAACATAAATTTTAGCATTGGGTTTGCGTAATAAAGCATCATTTCTAACTTCATCTAATAATAATTTGAGATTGATAGGCCCAGCCCGCTCCCCCTGATAGCCTTTGGCAAAAGATAAATAATCTTCGAGCATGTTTTCCATTTCCACAATATCTGTTTCAAGGTCTTCTACTTCGGGCGTGCGTTGCAACATAGCAAGTTGGAGTTTGAGGCGCGTTAAAGGTGTGCGTAAGTCATGGCTTACGCCGGCAAGCATGGTTGTGCGTTGTTCGATTTGCGCTTTAATGCGGGCGCGCATTTGCATAAAGGCAATAGAGGCTTTGCGGACTTCCTCTGCGCCTCTCGGTTTGAAGTCTGGCACATCTTGGCCAATGCCAAATTTTTCTGCCGCCTCGGCAAGCCTCTCAATCGGCTTTATTTGATTGCGTAGGAAAATAATCGACACAGCCAATAATAAGAGCGAAGCCCCTGACATCCAAACAATAAAAATATGCGAATTGGTTGCATAAACACGGTTGCGCAAAACAAGGGCGCGAATAACTTCGCCCGGCAGTTGGACGCGCAAATCAACATAATTTTGCAATGTCACCGTATCAATCCAAAAAGGCCGCCCAATCTGTTCGCTCAATTCTTGTGACAGGGATGTATCGAGTAATTGAAAAAACGGCGTCGGCAAAGGTTCAGGCAATGTCTGGCCGGGCAGAAAAGCAATGCTAATCTCAAAACTTTCATCTGCCAATCTCGTCAATTCTTCATTGTCAGCACCAATATCGCTCATCCGCATTTCAACAAGCATGGATAAATCGCCAACCAATGCATGCGAAAGCCGCCTTGTGACCGTATTCCAATGGCGTTCCAAAAAAACAAACCCAGCGACAATTTGCACGAGGACAACAGGTGTAATAATAATAAGTAAGGAGCGCGAATATAATCCCGTTGGAATATAATTACGCAACTGGTCGAAAGGATTCAAGCGTTCTAATAGGGTAATATTGCGTGCCATTTTCGTCTCTGTTTCGCTTCTGTTTAGTCTCTATTTAGAGCCTCTACCTAGCTTCTGTTTAACCTCTGTTTAGATTCTGTTTAGCTTTTGTTTAGTCTCTGTTTAGCTGCGCACAATTTCATCAACGCGTAATATATAGCCCGCCCCGCGCACAGTTTGCAAATAACGCGGCGCATGCGGGTCTGTTTCAATTTTACGCCTTAATCTGTTAATTTGTACATCAATTGCTCGCTCTGATATAGTTTCATCGTCTTGTGTTAGGTCTTCGCGGCGCACAATTTGGCCGGCATGGGTTGCAAAATGCCGCATAAGGTCGCTTTCCCGCGTGGTTAGGGGAATATGTTCGCCATTATTTGTCAGTTCGCCTAATTCTAATTTGAAAATGCATGTTCCAAAACTTACCTCTTCTGGCACTTCCACATTCGGCACAGGCATGGCCGCCTGCCGCCGCAAAATGTTTTTAATGCGCAAAAGCAATTCGCGCGGCTCAAAAGGTTTCGGTAAATAATCATCCGCCCCCGTTTGCAAACCTTCAATACGATGGTCGACATCGGCAAGGGCGGTTAGCAATAATATAGGTACATTATTTGCGCGGGCGCGCAAATCTTGCGTAAGTTCAAGTCCCGTTTCAGAGGGCATCATTACATCGAGGACAATTAAATCAAATTCCAAAGCTTCTAATTTTTGGCGCGCTTGGCGTGCATCCGCCGCGATAGAGGCGCGATAGCCTTGTTCGGCAAGAAATTTCTGCAATAGGGAGCGAATGCGGCGGTCGTCATCAACAATCAAAATATGGGCTGTTGTTTCATTTAATGTTGGCATGAGTTTATCCAAGTGAGCCTATCTATCATTATAAGTCGTTTGCATGGGGTGGTCTTGTTCTGATTGGTCTTGTTTTATGTGCCTTAATATGGTTGCTTGATTATCGGGATTGACTAATTGCAACATAAAATTGCGCCATGCTTCAACCGTGCCGCGCTCACTTTTTGCAATGGCCCGCAAAAACCGTTTTTGCTGGGGGGCAAGCAGTTGGGCGTGTAGCCTATGTCCTTTTGGCGATAGGGTAAGCAGGCGTTTGCGCCTATCGTGCTGCCCCATAGTTTGTTGCACATAGCCTGCTTGTAGCAAATCACGCAAGACACGGGCAAGGCTTTGTTTGGTAATGGCGAGAATATCAAGCAATTCAGCGACAGATAGGCCGGGTTGGCGGCCAATAAAATGCAAAACGCGGTGATGCGCCCGCCCAAACCCATGCTCGGCTAGCAATTTATCAGGGTCGGATATAAAATCACGATAGACAAAAAACATCAATTCAACAGCCTCCGTTAGCTGTTGTGGCGTTATTGGGGGCGTTATTTTTTCACTTTCATCCACATGGCACCTCTGTAATAGCCTGTATTTATACGAATTTACCTATATCACATCTACGATATTAAATTATATGTCAGCCCTATTGACATATTCTAATCATATTGCTAATCATAGCAACTGTAATTTAGCAAAATATAAGGTCATAAGATAAGACTTTAATATAAGGCTTTAATATAAGGTTATGAGATAGGGTCATAAGATAAGGCAATGGATAGGGTGAGATGAGCGTTTCATTTGAAAAATGTGATGGGTTTATTTGGATGAATGGTCAAATGCGCGTTTGGGCAGAGGCGACAACCCATGTTTTAACGCATGGGCTACATTATGCTTCTTGTGTGTTTGAGGGGGAGCGCGCCTATGGCGGGCAGATTTTCAAATTGCGCGAACATACAGAACGGCTCTTTTTTTCAGCACAGGAAATGGGCTTTGCCATTCCATATACTGTTGATGAAATTGATGATGCGTGCCGTGCCGTTTTGGAGAAAAATAAATTATCCAATGCCTATGTGCGCCCTGTCGCATGGCGTGGCAGTGAAATGATGGGGGTTGCGGCACAAAAAAACACAATTCATGTTGCCATTGCCGCGTGGAAGTGGCCGTCTTATTTCAGCCCCGAAGAAAAACTCAAAGGCATAAGATTGGATATTGCCAAATATCGCCGCCCATCTCCTGAAACCATACCTTGTCGCGTCAAAGCGGCGGGTCTGTATATGATTTGCACCCTGTCAAAGCACGATGCCGAAAAGAAAGGCTATGCAGATGCGCTGATGCTGGATTATCGCGGGCAGGTAGCAGAGACAACAGGGGCGAATGTGTTTTTTGTCCAAAATGACACTATCCATACGCCCATTCCCGATTGCTTCCTAGATGGTATTACCCGCCGCACAGTTATGGATCTTGCCCGCGCACAAAATTATCAATTAGTCGAGCGCGCCATTATGCCCGAAGAACTAACAGATTTTAGCGAATGTTTTATCACCGGCACAGCCGCCGAAGTCACACCCGTCTCTGAAATAGGCCCCTATCAATTTACGCCGGGCGAAATAAGCAAAACTTTAATGATGCAATATGCAGAACTGGTAAATGCTAATTAGATCAAAGCAAGCAATTATTCTTTGCTTTTAGTTTCTGTCTCATTTTCTGTTTCTGTCTTGTGCCATGCCGCATGTTTTATACTGATGCGGGCATAATCATAACCCGTTGCAAGGGTTAAAATAGCGGCAAGCCAAAGCAGGCCTAAGCCAATCACATGTGCGCTTGCTAGCACCGCTTCGCCCGCCGGGCCGGGCAGTAAAAAGCCAAGTGCCACCATTTGGGCGGTTGTTTTGATTTTAGCAAGCCGCGATACAGGCAAGCCAACGCGTAATTCAATAAGATATTCCCGCAAGCCCGATACGAGAATCTCACGGCACAAAATAATCAATGCAGCGATAATATGCCATTCGGCAATTGAGCCATTATCGACCAATAAAACCAACACGCACGCCACCATGAGTTTATCCGCGATTGGGTCAAGCATACGCCCAAACCCTGATTGTAGATTAAAGCGCCGCGCAAGCCAGCCGTCAAAAAAATCCGTCACGCCGGCAAAAATATAAAAGCCCAAAGCAAGCCAATAGCCGAATGTCGTCTCCATAAGTAAGGCCGCATAAATAGCAGGGATAAGTGCCATGCGCAAAACGGTTAGCAAATTGGGCGTATGATTTAGCAAATTATTAAACATTTTTTCGATAGTTTATTCATAGTCGTTCGGTTTTGATAGAGGCTAATGTGCCGTCTCGTTAAAATAATCATATATGGTTTGTGCTGTCTTTTTACTGACATTTTCTACTTTTTCCAAGTCCTGCAAATCCGCCCGCATAACGGCTTGCGCTGACCCAAAATGATATAATAAAGCTTTTTTGCGTTTAGCACCAATGCCGGGAATATCATCAAGTGGGTTGCGGCGTATATCTTTGTGGCGTTTTGCTCGATGGCCGCCAATCGCAAAACGATGCGCTTCATCGCGCAAACGTTGCATATAATAAAGCACAAGACTATTATTGGCTAATGTAAAAGGGGCGCGCC
>JAPPQG010000071.1 GCA_028816945.1 Alphaproteobacteria bacterium | reverse complement strand
ACGCATTCATAATGTTGAGCCTGCCATGTCCAAAAACATCATCAACACCTGTTGCACCTAAATCAGTTGCTGTTTGCAATAAAACCTGTTTTAGGGCAGGCCCGTCAAGGTTAGGGAATTTATGCCGTATTAAAGCGGCCGCCCCTGCCACACGCGGTGCGGCAAAAGAAGTGCCTCGTACATCGCCTGCACTAAAAACACTATCATAGGCAACAAGATAATCATTTTGCAAACTGCCTGCTTTTTGTGAATAGGGGGCTAAATTATTTGTCCCAGCGGCTAATGCACCGACAAAAATAATGCGGTCGCCGGCAGTTGGCACATCATCTGCTGTTCCCATTGTGTTATCTGCCCCTGAGCGCAATTTCAAAATGGCGCCGCCTGTGCGTGTGCATGCGCCCACACCTGCCGTACAGCCTTGCCCGTAATTACCCGCCGACCAAACAAATAACATGTTGCGGTGAAAACTGCCTGCTGTGCCAGCGGGTGCGGCATATTTATTGAATAAAGCCTGATTGGCGCGCTCTGTCACAATATTATCCCAATCGAAATCGGAGCGCAATCGCCCCGTGCCGGCAATAGGGTCGCAATTTGTATCGATATTATAAGTATAGCGATTGAGGCCATAAGAATTTTGGACAATATGATAGTTATTCGCATTAAAATACTCAAAAGCAGCTTCTTGCTGCCCTGCTGGATTGCCGCCACAAAATAAATTATATTGGCGTTGCGCATAATCGACCTCTGGGGCTATGGATAGATAAACAGCCCGCACTATTTCACCATGTGATAAATGCCGTAATGCGCCGGGGTTGAAACCAGAACTAGGTTGTTTGTCGCGGTAGAAAATATCGAGATGGCCTATTTTTACACCCTTGCCCGTCCAGCCTTGTTCCCAAGCAAGATTGGCTTGTGTTTCTTGTGTGACCAAAGGAAGATTTGCTGGGTCAAAACTTCGCCCATAAATGCGTAAATTAGCTGCTAAGGCAGCATGGGCGGCGAATAAATTAGAAGGCGTGCCTAAACCTGTATCATAGGGATAGGGTCTGCTTGGGTCAGGCGTGCCGATATTGCCCGGCGTGGGGTTAAATTGTGCGTTCAAATTGCGGATTTGTGTTTGCAGGCGCGCAATTTGTGTCGCAAGCGTTCTTTTTTCACTTTCTAAATTATCTTTTTGTTGTTGTAATTGCTGGTTTAGGGCAATGAGCGCATTGATACCATTATTTAGATTTGCATTACCGCCTGTTTGCTGATTGATGCGCTCTGCTAATGTCCGCAAAGTTGCAATGCGGGTTTCAATATCGGTTAATTGTTGGCGTGTTTGCCGAAGCAGGGCGTCAATATCATTGCCCCCCGTGCCGCCTGCACCTGCACCGCCACCGCCTGCATCCCCGCCTCCTGCGTCTCCACCTCCTGCGTCTCCACCTCCTGTGCCGGTACGGATAGGCGGGAGCGTGCCGCCTGTTTGTTCTCTTATTTGACTCACTAATCGGGTTAGGTCTGTGAGTAGTGTGCGTCCTGTTTGTGTTTGCCTGTTAATGTCTGCATTCAAATTCTCTATTTGCGTTCGCAATTCTCTATTTGTGTTTTCTAATTGCGTGTTGCGTTGCTGTAATGGAAGGTTAGGCTGTGCGTTGGGTTGTCTTGCTTGCTGTGTTGGCGCCGACGAACCGCCTTGCCCGCCACCCCCGCAAGCAGTTAGAAATAGAGGCAGTATAAAAAGCAAAATGGCTAACTGTTTATACATTTTCCATCCATCACTATGTACCTAAAATACCTAAAATAAATATGTGTAACTTTTGCGCTCTATAAGCGGTTAGAATCATTGCACCCTATAATCAATTATAATCTGTAAAATCTTTTTAGGGATTAAGAATTGGTGAATAACAGATTAAAAATAGGCAATATTTTTATCACAAATATTTTTATCACAAGCCGCTTTGCTGTGCTTATTATTAAGCCGTGCCGCCGACAGTTAATCCGTCTAGGCGCAAACTTGGTTGGCCGA
>JAPPQG010000148.1 GCA_028816945.1 Alphaproteobacteria bacterium | reverse complement strand
TTTTGGTCGCCCTTTCCCCTCCCCGACTCTGAACAAATATTACAATTTCTGCTTATTCTGCTCCCCTTTCTCGTTTTGATATATTACACAAAACATGCAACCCCACTTGTGACGCAAAAGGCAGCTAGAATTATCTATTGGAGTTTTTTAATTGCAATTCCCTTATTTGCGGTTGAAATGTTTTTCGGACAACCCGTTTATCGCGCCTGTCTGTATATTCTATCTTTTGCCCCAGACGGCACTTTTGGTAGTGGGGAATTAGACACACGCGAAATACACCGCGCCGCGGCCGTCATAAGTGTTATGATTTTTCTAATGGCCGCGCAATTTGCAAAAAACGGACACCGCCGCTATGCCCTTATATTCCTCCTAATATGGCTCTTGCTAACCTATTTTTCACCAAGCCAATCAGCCTTTGCTGGTACATTGATCGGCATATTAGCTACTGGATTTGCCTTTTTACAAAAAAAACTCACATATTATATACTCGTGCTTGGCTTGGCGGCTGGTTTTATTTTTGCCGTCCCCTTTTCTGTCCTTAATTATAAAACAAATTTTGCTGAAAAATATCTTAATAAAGGCATTATGAAAGAAGCGCATATTGTCAGCCGTAGTGAAACATATTATGGCATATCAAAACAAATACTGAAAAAACCTGTTTTTGGGCATGGGCTTGAAGCCTCTCGTTCGGTTAAATCATTAGTGGATGAGAAAACAGGAAAAAGACTTTTCTTCTCCCTACATCCGCATAATTTTATTTTGCAAATATTATTTGAGACAGGCTATGTGGGCGGGTTTTTATTTTGGGTTGTTTTTTGTCTCATGCTTATGAAAATAAGACAATATGATACGAGCTTACAGCCATTTATGTATGGGACAATTTCATCTGTGGCGGTTATCTCACTTTTTGCTTTCGGTTTTTGGCAGACATGGTGGCTTGCGGGTTTGGGCATTGTGATTATTGCCTTTATGCAGAAATTATACATAAGCCCAACCGATATGCGCCCAACCAACAAGCCTCAAAGTGACGAGATTGAGGTATAGTCATCGCACAGCAACACAAAAAGCAACATAAAAAGGGGTGGAAAAATCGGCAGAAAATTATGCATGCAAGTTTTAATCTCATGCATGGCACAGCAGAAGAATCTCTTGTCTTGCTTGCCAATGAACAAATCCGCACCTATAAAGTCTCTGTGCTTGTTGCGGCTGATTGCGATAAGCCGCCGCGGCTTTCAGTTTTAGATTTTTTTGACCCGCATATTGAAATTGTCCGAATCCGCGATAGGTTTCGCACCTATTTTGCGAATTATCATATTTTACGGCTCAATCCGAGCCTATTTTACGCACATTGTAAGCACAGCCAGAATTTACATATATGGGTTAAACCATGGATAAAACGACAATTTATTGGCAATTAATTTTATGCCGCGTGCCTAGATTTCTATTTACGGCATGGCTAGCGGGCGCGCTTGGGTTAGGCGGTGTCTATTTTGCACAGGCACAAGAGCCACAGGCACTCGTGCCACAAGCCATAATGGCAAGTGGTTGGGCGCGGCCAAGCATTGCTGACCGCCCCACCGTCGCCTATCTAACACTCATCAACCGCGGCACAGATGACCGTTTGCTTGTTGTGACAAGTCCCACAAGTGCCAAGATTGAGATACACAGCCATAAAATGCAAAATAACATTATGCGCATGCGCCGCCTAGACGCTTTGCCTTTGCCCGCCAATAGCACAACGACTATGGCACCTCATGGCAACCATCTTATGCTGTTTGGTTTGGCAAAACCGCTCACTGAGAATATGGCCTTACCGCTCACATTATATTTTGAAAAAACACCACCCCTCACACTCACTATACGAGTGCAAAACAGCCCGCCGCGCGCGCAGTCTAAACAAGAATAATCCTAACGCGCTCTAACGCGCCTAACCCTCCTTATGCGCGCCGCTCACTTCTTCTTCTATCCAGCGCAAAAATGGCTTATGCCCATCTGTAATCGGTAATTGCACAAGGCAGGG
>JAPPQG010000200.1 GCA_028816945.1 Alphaproteobacteria bacterium | reverse complement strand
TGAAAGTGACTGTGTCTATTTTTGGGCGGGCAACGCCTGTTGAACTTGAATATGATCAAGTTGAGAAACTTTAATTTTATAGGAAAGTTGTAAAGGTTAAGCATATAGTGTATAATAAGCAGTTTAGGCAAGGGCGTGTGGGCTGAATCTGTAAGACTTGGAATTGATAGGGTTTGCAAAGGCGAAAGAAATGGCAAAAGAAATTGATGGTTATTTGAAAATGCAAGTACCAGCGGGGGCGGCCAATCCGTCACCGCCTATTGGGCCTGCTTTGGGGCAACGCGGCCTTAACATTATGGAATTCTGCAAAGCTTTTAATGAGCGCACAAAGGATATGGAAAAGAATATACCCATTCCAACCATTGTGACGATTTTTGAGGATAAGTCTTTTACCTTTGAAATTAAAACCCCGCCCGCTTCTTATTATTTGAAAAAAGCGGCGTCTGTTGAAAAAGGGGGCGGCACGCCGGGGCGTGAATCTATTGGTGTTGTAACAATGGCGCAATGCCGAGATATTGCCAAAGAAAAATTAACTGATTTGAATACAAATAATGTCGATGAAGCAGCCAAAATGATTGCTGGTTCAGCCCGCTCAATGGGTTTAGAGGTGAGGGGCTAGACATGGTAAAAATAGCAAAACGCATAAAGTCGGCGCGCGAGCATATTGACGCCAACAAACATTATCCTATTGAGGAAGCCATTAAGCTTGTCAAAGAAAATGCAACTGCAAAATTTGATGAGACAATAGAATTAGCAGTTAATCTTGGCATTGACCCCCGCCATACAGACCAAATGGTGCGCGGGGTGATTGCCCTGCCAAATGGCACAGGCCGTCAAACCCGTGTTGCCGTTTTTGCCAAAGATGCCAAAGCCGAAGAAGCAAAAAAGGCGGGCGCCGATATAGTCGGGGCAGAGGATTTAGTGGAAATTATCCAAAGCGGGAAAATTGAGTTTGACCGCTGTATTGCAACACCAGATATGATGCCCCTTGTTGGGCGTTTAGGCAAAGTGCTTGGCCCGCGTAATCTTATGCCAAACCCGAAAACAGGCACGGTGACAATGGATATTGTCGAAGCCGTAAAAGCCGCCAAAGGCGGGGCAGTTACATTCCGTGCTGAAAAAGCGGGTATTGTGCAAGCGGGCATTGGCAAAGCAAGTTTTTCTGAGACGGAGATTCTCGACAATATAAAAGCCTTTTTAGAGGCTGTGCGTAAGGCACGGCCAAGCGGGGCAAAAGGGACTTATATGCGCCATATTAGTTTGAGTTCAACGATGGGGCTTGGGGTTAGAATTGACGCAAGCACCATTTCTACTTAAATATAGGCGAGTGCAGGGAGGGTGTAAAAGCTGCGTTGGCGTAAAAATATGACAAAAATGGCATAACAGATTGGTAAAACTGCGTAATAAATATGACAAAAAATGGCGTAAAAGTAGCGTAACAAGTGTGATAATATGTAATAACAATTAGGCGTTATGTAAAGATTAGGCGTTGTCAATGGGTGGTATTTGTGTATGATGCCGCCAACTGTCCAAGACTTCAGGTGCCTTATGGGCTTATGCTTATGGGCTTAATTCCCTGAATAGACGGGAGAAGGTTTGCTGCACTTTATCGGCAGGGGCTGGTCCCGGGACATATAGGTCGCTCGGTCTATTTAAGGGCGCGGGTGGCAAACTGAACCGGTGGTTCGTTGAAGGCATAGTGCCTTTAATCCCGCCCCCAATGTGCAGGGTTTGCACAGAAAATGGTTAGAGAAGCGGTGAGAGAAAGTGGATAGAGCGGCAAAAGAGCAACTTATCGAGCATTTTGGCGGCATTTTTGCCAATGCTGGCATTGTTGTCGTGACCCATTATGCGGGGCTGACTGTGCCGCAGATAGAAACTCTGCGCAACCGTATGGCGGAAGTTGGCGGCACTGTTAAAGTGACTAAAAATCGTTTGGTAAAACGCGCGCTTGCTGACACAGACGCTGAACCGATTAGCAGTCTTTTTGACGGCCCAACCGCGATTGCCTATTCGCAAGACCCGATGGCTGCCCCGAAAGTGGCGGCTGAATTTGCTAAGGAAAATGAGAATCTTATTTTGCTTGGCGGTATCATGGGTAAATCTATCCTTGATAAAGCGGCTATCAATAATCTGGCTTCATTGCCCTCATTAGATGTCTTGCGTGGGCGTCTTGTTGGTCTTTTGAATGCCCCGGCAACTAAAATTGTTGGCACAACACAAGCCCCCGCCGGCCAAATGGCGCGTGTGTTGGGTGCTTATGCCGCAAAAGGTGAGGCAAGCTAACCGCTTAACTATTATTTGAAACACTTTATGAATGGAGTAACTTATGACTAATATAGAGAAAATTGCTGATGAACTTTCAAATCTGACCGTGCTTGAAGCGGCTGAATTGTCGAAATTGCTAGAAGAAAAATGGGGCGTTTCTGCCGCCGCACCTGTAGCTATGGCTGCTGCCCCTGCTGGTGGTGAAGCAGACGCCCCAGCTGAGGAAAAAGACAGTTTCACAATCGTGCTTGCCGCCGCAGGCGATCAGAAAATCAATGTTATTAAAGAAGTGCGGACAATAACAGGTCTTGGCCTTAAAGAAGCCAAAGATATTGTCGAAGCCGCGCCGAAAGAGATTAAGGAATCTGTGCCAACTGCCGAAGCAAATGAGATAAAAGAAAAACTAGAAGCAGCAGGTGCAACGGTTGAGCTCAAATAGAGATTATATTTTGAGGCGGGTTAAGGCGCGCCTCATTGCTCTTGCCCGCGGGGAGCAAGAGTAATTGATTGACCCCGCTTTATTTTGAGGCAGAGTGAGGAAACGATATGCCGCAAGCCCATACAGGTCGCAAACGTATTCGCCATTCATTTGGTCGCATTCCGCAAGTTGTGGAAATGCCGAATCTTATTGAAGTACAAAAACATTCTTATGATTGGTTTTTACAAGCCATAGAACCCGCAACAGGCCGCGAAGAGCAAGGGTTACAAGCCGTTTTTAATTCGGTTTTCCCGATTGAAGATATTGCTGGCGTGGCGCGTTTGGAATATATCACTTATGAATTTGACCCGCCAAAATATGATGTCGAAGAATGTCGCCAACGCGATATGACATATGCCGCGCCGCTCAAAGTGAGATTGCGGTTGATTGTCTATGATATTGATGATGAGACAGACACAAAGTCAATCAAAGATATAAAAGAGCAAGATGTTTATATGGGCGATTTGCCCTTTATGACGGATAATGGGACATTTGTCGTCAATGGCACAGAGCGTGTGGTTGTCTCCCAAATGCACCGTAGCCCGGGCGTTTTCTTTGACCATGACCGTGGCAAGACGCATTCTTCGGGCAAATTACTGTTTGCCGCCCGCGTGATACCTTATCGTGGCTCATGGTTGGACTTTGAATTTGACCCGAAAGATATTCTCTATGCCCGCATTGATCGCCGCCGCAAAATACCCGCAACAATTTTGCTCCATGCGCTTGAATATAGCGATGAGGAAATTCTTGCCCTTTTTTACGATAAAATTACTTTTAAGAAAAAAGGCGATAAATGGACGATGCCTTTTATTCCAAAATCGCGGCGCGGCACAAAAGCCGTTTATGACCTTGTTAATGCCGAAAATGGCAAAACCCTTGTCAAAGCAGGCGAAAAAATTACCCCGCGTTTGGCGCGTAAATTGGCAGAAGATGGGGTAAAAAATCTGCTTGTTGGGGAAGAGGAATTATTGGGGCATTATCTTGCCGGCGAAATGATTGATACGGAAACGGGCGAAATTTATGCCGAAGCAGGGGCTGAAATTACCGAAAGCCTGCTTAAAAAATTGATAGAGCAGGGCTGTGATGAAATTCACATATTAAATACAGACCCTATCAATAAAGGCCCTTTTATCCGCAATACATTGGCGATTGATAAATCATCCGATAGAAAAACAGCATTAGAGGAAATTTATCGCGTGCTACGGCCGGGCGACCCGCCAACAGAAGAGACGGCTACTTCTTTATTTGAAGGGCTGTTTTTTGATAATGAGCGTTATGATTTATCCGCCGTCGGCCGTGTGAAAATGAATATTCGCATGAATTTAGATTGCCCTGATAATATTCGTATTTTGCGTAAGGAAGATATTATTGCCGTTATGCAAACCCTTGTTGATTTGCGTGATGGCAAGGGCGATATTGACGATATTGATAATCTTGGCAATCGCCGCGTGCGCTCTGTCGGCGAATTGATGGAAAATCAATATCGCATTGGGCTATTGCGTATGGAGCGGGCGATTAAAGACCGTATGAGTTCGGTTGATATTGACACAGTCATGCCGCAAGATTTAATAAATGCGAAACCGATAACCGCGTCTGTGCGCGAATTTTTCGGCTCTTCGCAACTGTCCCAATTTATGGACCAAACAAATCCGCTTTCTGAAATTACCCATAAGCGCCGTTTGTCTGCACTTGGGCCGGGTGGCTTGACGCGTGAGCGGGCGGGCTTTGAAGTGCGCGATGTTCATCCCACCCATTATGGCCGTATTTGCCCGATTGAAACGCCCGAAGGGCCGAACATTGGGCTTATCAATTCGCTTGCGACATTTGCGCGGGTCAATAAATATGGTTTTATTGAAAGCCCTTATCGTAAAGTTAAAAATGGCAAAGTGACGGATGAAGTTATTTATCTCTCAGCTATGGAAGAGGCGCGTTATCGCGTCGCCCAAGCAACCATTGCGATTGATGATAAAGGGCGCATTACAGATGAACTTATCAACTGCCGCTATAATAGCGATTTTGAAACAGTGCCACCCGATATGGTGGATTTATTAGATGTATCGCCAAAGCAAATTGTCTCTGTGGCGGCCGCGCTGATTCCATTCCTTGAAAATGATGACGCCAATCGGGCTTTAATGGGGTCTAATATGATGCGGCAGGCTGTGCCACTTTTGCAGGCCAATGCGCCATTGGTTGGCACGGGCATAGAGGAAGTTGTGGCGCGTGATTCTGGCTCGGCAATCACAGCCCACCGCACAGGCATTGTCGATCAAGTCGATGCAACCCGTATTGTGATACGGGCAACCGAAGATTTAGATGCGTCTAAATCAGGCGTGGATATTTATAATTTGAAAAAATTCCAACGCTCCAATCAATCTACCTGCATTAACCAACGCCCCCTTGTGCGGATTGGTGACCATATAGAAGCGGGCGATGTGGTGGCAGATGGCCCATCGACTGAACTTGGCGAATTAGCATTAGGGCGCAATGTGTTGGTCGCCTTTATGCCTTGGAATGGTTATAATTTTGAGGATTCGATTTTAATTTCCGAACGGGTCGTGCGCGATGATGTCTTTACCTCTATTCATATTGAGGAATTTCAAGTTATGTCACGTGATACAAAATTGGGACCAGAGGAAATTACCCGTGATATTCCCAATGTTGGCGAGGATGGGCTACGCAATTTAGATGAATCGGGGATTGTTTATATTGGCGCGGAAGTCAATCCGGGCGATATTTTAGCAGGCAAAATCACGCCAAAAGGCGAAAGCCCAATGACCCCTGAGGAAAAATTACTACGGGCTATTTTTGGTGAAAAAGCCTCCGATGTGCGTGATACTTCATTGCGCTTGCCGCCGGGTACAAGTGGCACAGTCGTCGAAGTGCGCGTCTTTAATCGGCATGGCATAGATAAGGATGAGCGCGCCTTGGTTATTGAGCGGGAGGAAATAGAAGCCCTTGCCAAAGACCGCGATGATGAATTGGCGATTTTAGAGCGCAATGTTTATGCGCGGCTTGGCGAATTATTGCTAGGCAAAATTGCCCTTTCTGGGCCGCAGGGCATAAATGCGAATATGAAATTGACAGAAACCGTGTTAGACGATTTATCAAGGGGCTTATGGTGGCAAATTGCCCTTAAAAATAGCCAAGCTATGGCAGAAGTGGAAGTGCTGAAAAAGCAATTTGACGATAGCAAAGCAGCATTAGAAGCCCGTTTCCAAGATAAGGTCGATAAATTGCAACGCGGCGACGATTTGCCCCCCGGGGTTATGCGTATGGTTAAGGTTTTTGTTGCCGTCAAACGCAAATTACAACCGGGCGATAAAATGGCAGGCCGACACGGCAATAAGGGGGTTATCAGCCGCATTTTGCCGGTTGAAGATATGCCCTATTTAGAGGACGGCCAGCCGATTGACATTGTGCTTAATCCGCTTGGCGTGCCAAGCCGTATGAATGTCGGGCAAATCCTTGAAAGTCATCTTGGTTGGGCGTGTGCGGGGCTTGGCAAGCAAGTATCGCAAGCCCTTGAAGTTTATGAACAAGACGGCAAGGCGGAATCTGTCAAACAGATTTTAGCGGATATTTATCCCGGCGATAAATTAGCGAAAACCATGTCAGACGGCGAAGCGGTTGAATTGAGTTATAGATTGCGCGAGGGCGTGCCTGTGGCATGTCCTGTTTTTGACGGCGCGCGCGAACACGATATTGTCGAAGCACTTACCGATGCAGGCCTAGATGTTTCAGGGCAAGTTGTGTTGCGCGATGGGCGCACGGGCGAATTATTCG
>JAPPQG010000072.1 GCA_028816945.1 Alphaproteobacteria bacterium | reverse complement strand
GCGAGCAACAAGTGCAAGATATGGAAAATAAAATTGTGCAGACATTTGAAGACGCAACACAGCGCATACAAGCCATAACAAAACAAATTGAAACTGCCGATTGATGTTAAATAGATATTAAATAGCCATTACATAAACACGGCGAAAAATCTTGCAAAATAACCACAATCTATGCTATATTTACGATGGAACTGCCCGGTGCGTTTGGGCTGATATGTCCGGGGCTTTACGGTCCCTCCAGGGAACTGTCACTGCTTAAGATCGTGGTCTTTTGCACACGGTGCCCACCTATTTTGTAGGTCTCCGGGATCTGGTCTAAACCCCGTGGTGGTTCTAACATAAGAGGGATAATAGGGGCGATTATGGGTGGCTCGAAACCTAATGAACGGATAGCCCAACCACTATGACAGACTTAATCAAGCAAAAACAGCAATTCAGGCAGCGCGCCCTAAAAGCCTGCAAAACCGCCCATATGCACGATAAAGCGCATGCCGCAACACAATTAGCGGCACAATTTATGGCATGCTCTATGGTGCGCAATTTTCTAACCGCCGAAACAATTATTGGTGGCTATGTAGCGACAGGGCATGAAATTGACCCGACCGATTTACTCAAACAAGCCGCTCGTTTGGATATGCAATGTGCCTTGCCAATAATCACTGCCGATATGGGGAGTGATGCCGATACGGGCGAAATGGTTTTCAAATCTTATCAATTTGGCGACCAACTCAATACAGGAAAATTTGGCATATTAGAGCCGTCCGCACAGGCAGATTCGCTTGTGCCGCAACTCATTCTTGTGCCACTTATTGCTTTTGATAAAGCATGCAATCGTCTCGGGCGCGGGGGCGGGCATTATGACCGTTATCTTAAAAAATGGCGCGCACATAACCGCGCGCAAGGCAAAAAACTGGGTAAGGCACAGGCCAACATGGCGATTGGTTTAGCCTATGAGGCGCAAGGCATGCCTGCTGTGCCTTGCCAACCCCATGATGAAGCATTGGATATGATTATCACACCTACGAACATTGTTAGACCAACACAAAAGGTGCGCCCGTGAATATTTTATTTTTAGGTGATATTGTTGGGCGGCGGGCGCGCGAATCTGTGATAGAAAACCTGCCACAATGGCGCGATGATATGGCGTTGGATTTTGTCATTGTGAATGGCGAAAATGCGGCGGGTGGTTTTGGCATAACGGCAAAAATATGCGATGCGCTATTTGCGGCGGGCGTAGATATTATCACGCTCGGCAATCATGCATGGGACCAGCCCGAAATTTTGAACCATATTACGCGCGAGTCACGCCTTTTGCGCCCTGCAAATTATCCCATTGGCACAGCAGGCAAAGGAGTCGGGCTTTTTACAACAAAAAAAGGCAAGCAGGTTTTAGTCATAACCCTATTAGGGCAATTATTTATGGAAACACTCAATGACCCGTTTGCCATTATGGATAAAGAACTAAACACCTGCCTGCTTGGTGAAATGGCCGATGCGATAATTGTTGAATTTCACGGCGAAGCAAGTTCAGAAAAAATGGCGGCGGGGCATTTTTGCGATGGCCGCGCAACATTGGTTGTTGGCAGCCATACCCATGTGCCAACGGCTGATACGCAAATCCTACCACATGGCACAGCCTATCAAACAGATGCGGGCATGTGTGGCGATTATGACAGCGTTATTGGTATGGAAAAAGAAGAGCCAATATATCGCTTTCTCACTAAAATTCGCCGCGGCCGATTAACGCCTGCTTTGGGTGAGCCAAGCATTTGCGGGGTTTTTGTAGCAAGCGATGATAAAAGCGGGCTAGCCAAGCAGATAAAGCCTTTTCGTTGGGGTGGGCGGTTGTCGCCAACAAATCCATTTACGCAAAATGAGCCAAATGCAAAATGAGCCAAATAATGAATGAACTCAATGCCAATATCGTCTATCATAGGGGCAAGTTCGATTCTCTTAAATAGATTAAATGAGGGCTTATGCTTATGGCAGGCCATTCTAAATTCAAAAATATTCAATATCGCAAAGGGGCGCAG
>JAPPQG010000105.1 GCA_028816945.1 Alphaproteobacteria bacterium | reverse complement strand
TTGCCAATCCGCCCCCAACCATTCAGCCTGCTGATAGTTCATATCAATATGCAAATTGTCACAAGACAGACGCATATAATCGACACACGCGATCTGTGATGTGACCTGCTCGATAGGTTCAGCCTGTTTTCGGGCGTGTTTATTTTTTGACATTATTCTGCTCTAATTTTTGCTTGTCTAATTTATTATGCGGTTTCGTTTTTGATGAGCGTGGCGTATCATGCATATCGCGTTGGCGATAGGCTTTGACAATGCGTGTGACAATATCATGGCGCAACACATCTTGCTCGGTAAAATTGATAATAGAGACACCTTCAATAGAAGATAAAATCTCAAGCGCATCGGCTAAGCCCGATTTTGCGCCAAAGGGTAAATCAATTTGCGATGGATCGCCCGTTATCACCATACGGCTATTTTCCCCCATACGCGTCAAAAACATTTTTACCTGTGCGGCGGTGGCATTTTGCGCTTCATCTAAAATAATAAATGAATTCGCCAATGTGCGCCCACGCATAAAGGCAAGCGGGGCAATTTCAATCTCTCCCGATTCCATATAGCGCATGACTTGTGAGCGCGGCAACATATCATAAAGTGCATCATAAAAGGGGCGCAAATAGGGATCTACTTTCTCTCGCATATCACCGGGCAAAAAGCCTAAATTTTCACCTGCTTCAACGGCGGGGCGGGATAAAATAATGCGGTCAATTTTGCCCTGCGCCAATTGGGCGGCGGCTATGGCGACAGCTAAATAGGTTTTGCCTGTGCCAGCTGGACCTGTGCCAAGGATTAACATGTCAGTTTGGAGGGCATGGATATAGCGCGCCTGTGTTGGTGAGCGCGGTTTAATCGTGCGGTGTTTTGTGCGTATTTCACTTTTACCCATATCATATTGTTCCATATTATTTTGCCTTATAGTATTTTTTCTATCAGTAGGTTTTTTGTCAGCAGATTCCATCTCAGCAGGTGGCGCCATTATCATCCGCAATGCACCTTCAACATCGCCTTGGCTAATATCGCGCCCCGTTTTAACTTGTTCATATAGGTTAAGCAAAACATCACGGGCAAAATTGCAGGATTCCGCATCGCCTGCTAAAACCAAACGATTGCCTCGATTCATAATCGAAATATCAAGCCGTTCTTCAATCCGTGTTAGATTGACATCATGCACACCAAATAAAGCGGTCAGCAGACGGTTATCATCAAAGTCTAGGGTGCATTTTTGATCCACCACCAAACTCTGCATCATCGCGCGCTTATTGCTAGCCAATGGCATCACCTATAAGCAGATAAGCACAGTCAAAGCGGGTATGCCCCCCAGCGCGCGCAAAAAGTAATTTGTTTAAGTGCCTCATAAACATATAGAGCAAATATGGGGCGTTTGTAGCCAATTTGCAAGTAAAAATAGGTTTTCGTATCACCATAAACTCGAATAGCCCCGAATAAACCCTAATTATCACCCGACAAGCGCCCCTGATAGGCTATTGGCATGGCATTTTTCAATATGGACGGGTAGAATTTGCCCGCACAAATCCCGACTATTTCTTATAGACTCCGCAATCATCACATGGACAGGTTGCAAATAGGGCGAACGGCCTGTCATTTGCCCCTGCTTTTTGCCAAGTTTTTCAAATAAAACAGGCAATGTTTTGCCCTTTTGCGCTTGGTTAAAGGCGGTTTGCTGTTTTGTTAATAAGGCTTGCAAGCGATAGAGCCGTTCTGTTTTAATCGCGTCATCAATTTGTTCTTTTTCAGCGGCCGGCGTGCCGGGACGGGGGCTATATTTGAATGAATAGGCTTGCGCATATTCAACCTCCCGCAAGAGGTCTAATGTAGCCGCAAAATCCTCTTCGCTTTCCCCCGGAAAGCCAACAATAAAATCAGACGATAAAGCAATATCAGGGCGCACAAGGCGAATCTGCTCAATAAGTCGCAAATAATCGGCACTCGTATATTGCCTATTCATGGCTTGCAAAATGCGGTCAGAACCAGATTGCACAGGCAAATGTAAATAAGGCATAAGTTTTGGCAATTCGCCATAAGCCGCAATAAGTTCGTCATTCATATCACGCGGATGCGAAGTCGTAAAACGCAAACGCGCAAGCCCGTCAATTTTAGCTAATCGCTTTAATAAACCAGCCAAGCCAAAGGCGGCGCGCGCGTCATACCACGCATTGACATTTTGGCCAAGCAAAGTAATTTCACACACACCTTTTGCAATTAACGCCCGCGCTTCTCGTTCAATATCATCAGCAGGGCGCGATATTTCCGCCCCTCGCGTATAAGGCACAACACAAAAACTGCAAAATTTATCACACCCCTCTTGAATGGTAATAAAGGCTGTTGGTTGGCGCGATAGGGGTTTGCGCGGCATAGATTTTAGAGCGTTAAATTTTTCAGCCGCGGGAAAAGCCGTCTGCACAATACCGCCCTTTATATGTTGGCGGCGCCTTGTTTGTAATTCATCCAACATGTTGGGAAGGGTTTGAAAATTCTGCGGGCCAAAAACAAGATCTAAAATAGGTGCACGGTTCAGCATTTCCTCACCCTCCGCCTGTGCGACACAACCCGCAACCGCCAAAATAATATTTTTATTTTTTTCTTTTAATTTTTTTAAGCGGCCAATTTCAGAATAGACTTTCTCAGCCGCCTTTTCTCGAATATGGCATGTGTTGAGAATAATTAAATCCGCCTCTTCTGGTGCTTGTGCCGCCGCATAGCCGCCCAAAGCCAACGCTTCGCCCATACGGGCGCTATCATAAACATTCATCTGGCAACCATAGGTTTTAATATAGGCTGATTTAGTCATGTGCTTGGGTCTTGGGTGTTGGCGTTTGGGGCTTGGCGTTTGGGTCTTGGTGCTTGGCGGTTTTGGGGCTTGGGTCTCACATTATATTATTTAGACGGTTTATACATATTAAGCAAGGGGTTAGGCAGGGTGATGATTAGTGATTTTCCGCAATTCGTGACTCATCTCTATGGCCAGATGTAAAAGCCGCTAACCCGCCCTGTATCAGCCGATGCGCTTGTTGGGCTAATAGTTTGCGGTCGCCTATTTGGGAAAATTCGATGGGCGGGTGAAAAACCAAATCAACCATAATCGGGTCGCCAGCAAAAAATTTCACCATATGCCGCAACAGGCTAACATCCCCCGTTAAAGCATAATTTAGCCGTTGGCGCCGCCCCATAGATATGCCGCAAAATTTTGAGAAAACCAATGATAAGGGTTGGACTTTAAGGCCTAATAGGTTCTGCTCTGTCTCAGCCACTGATAAGAGTGCCGATTTGAAAGGGCGAACAATGGTTCCATTCCCCGTTGTGCCTTCGGGAAATAAAACCGGGCAATCCCCGTCTTTTAATCTTTTATATACCATATCGCGTTGGGCGGGCGTGTTAAAACGCAATTCGCGTTTAATAAAAATCGTGCGTCCCAATTTTGCAATAAGGCCAAAAAACGGCCAGCGGGCAATTTCCGATTTAGCAATAAACACAACCGGCAAAACAGACCCAATAATTGGAATATCAAGCCAACTCATATGGTTTGCTAAAATAAGCACAGGCGGTGTAGGCTTTGTGCCATGTATGCGCAAATCTATATTGAGAATTTTCAATAAACAGTGCCAAAAGAAAATAGGAATTGTCTTTTTTTGTGGCAAATCAAAAATTAAACACAAGCTTTGGATAGGCATTAAAGCCAATGTCAAAAGCAAAGCGGCTAAAAACCGTATCGGCAAACGAATGAAAACAGGCAACATTAGTCTATTTTTTTTCGCTCTTTTTAGAAAGCGGCACAGCATAAAGTTCAAGTCGGTGGTCGACCAATTCATAGCCTAAATCGCGGGCAATTTCCTCTTGCAGTGTTTCAATTTTTTCATTGGTAAATTCAATCACCTTGCCCGTTTGCAAATCAATTAAATGATCGTGATGGTCGTCAGGCACAGGCTCATAACGCGCCCGCCCATCGCCAAAATCATGGCGGGCTAAAATGCCTGCTTCTTCAAATAGGCGCACTGTGCGATAGACTGTGGCAATGGAAATGCCTGCATCAATGCGTGTCACGCGGCGGTGCAAAACTTCAACATCGGGATGATCTTCTGCATCAGAAATCACCCGCGCGATAATCCGCCGCTTAGCTGTCATGCGCATGCCTGCGGATTCGCATAATTTTTCTAATTTACAAATTGTCTCATTCATATCTGCCCCCTTATTCTATTATCTATCTATTGGCCTGTCTATCCCTTATCGACAGCATTTTTACTAATAAAATCAAGCCATTCGCAACGGAGCTTGCTTATTTGGGCGCGCATCGGGCGGTCGCAAATAAAGCGGAACGGGCGGGCTTGTATCAGTTGGCACAGGCGCACAGGCCGCTAATTGGGCGATTATTTTTGCGCGCGGCGCGTGGGCTTCATCGCCAATTTCAGCGCGCGGTAAGCGGGACGCAAAGAAGGGCGCGCCCGACCCAACTAATTTTATTTGCGGGGCTGAATGAAGGGCGCACTTTTGCACTTGGTCGTTACATGCGTCAATAAATTGTTCGGCGGTTTGCACTTGTGGCATCGTAAGCGGGGTTAAATCATCGGCAAAAATCTGTGTATAAAATTGCTCGCCACGCGCATCTATTGCCACCCCAATAATAAAAGGAGAACTAACCGCCTCATCATAATTAGCACACAAAACAATGTTAGCCGCTAAAGCTTTGAGAGTTGTTACAGTTTGCACAGGCACACCACAAAGCAAATTGAGCGCCCGCATAGCCGCCACACCAACCCGCACGCCAGCAAATGTACCAGGGCCAATGGTCACAGCTAGCCTATCTAAATCCATAAAATCAATATCGGCCTGTGCTAAAACATCGCCCAACATAAGTGGTAAATGTTCAGCATGGCCACGCCCTATTTCTTTATAAGTCTCAAAACATGTGCCACAAGGCAAATACACACAGGCCGAGCAAGCAGCCTGTGTCGTATCACAGGCTAAAATTGTCACAAGAGCAGGCTTATTGATAAATCCATTCATAATTGAGCCTAATATAAATATCCTTGCCTCATTATTATAATAATTGGCAGGCCTCATCAAAAGCAAGGCGCGGGTGGCGGTCAAAGAGTTTTGTATCATCCCCCTTCCCCAACGCACATATAAAATTAACCTTTATATCGCCTGACGGAAAAAATTCCGCCTCCACCGCATCTGCATCAAAGCCCGACATAGGGCCAGCATCAAGCCCCATGGCGCGTGCCGCGATAAGCAAATAAGCACCTTGCAAACTACTATTGCGAAAAGCCGTCTCATTGGCAAGAGTTTCATTATTAGAAAACCAATCTTGCGCTTGCGGATTATGCGGAAATAATTCGGGTATGCGTTGATAAAATTTTCTGTGATAGCCAATAATGGCGCACACGGGGGCGGTCATGGTTTTTTCTACATTGGCAGGCATAAGGTGGGGGCGCAAACGCTCTTTACCTGCTTGGCTACGAATAAAAAGCACACGGGCGGGCGAACAATTTGCACTCGTTGGCCCCCATTTCCACAATTCATAAAGTGCCTTTAACATGTCATCGCTCACAGCCCCCTCTACCCACCCATTTTGGCTACGGGCTTTGCGAAAAATTAAATCCAATCCCTTATCATCTAACATTCTAACCTCCATTGGCTTACATATTGTCATTACGGCATAATCGGGCGCACTTCTTTAATGACAGGCACAAAATGTTTGAGTAAATTCTCAACCCCCTGTTGCAAAGTAGCCGTTGCACTAGGACACCCCGCACAAGCCCCGCGCATATGTAAATAAACAATCCCATCTTCATAACTATGAAATATAATATCGCCGCCATCTTGGGCGACAGCAGGGCGCACACGCGTATCTAATAATTGCTTAATCGCGGTAATAATTTCAGCATTTTCACTATCTTGCACTTGATTAGCGGGCATATCTTTATCGCCCAAATTTTCATGCATGACAGGTGCGCCTGACATAAAAAAATCCATAATAATAGCTAATAGTTGGGGTTTGAGCTGTTCCCAATTCGTCTCTGTATTTTGTGTTTTTGTGACGGCGATAAAATCAGCCCCCAAAAAGACATTTTCTACATCAGCGTGTTGGAATAGGCTTTGCGCCAAAGGCGAAGCGGCGGCAGATTCCATATTCGGAAAGTCAGCCGGTTGGGCGTCCCCCATAACGGCGCGGCCCGGCATAAATTTCAAAACAGCTGGATTGGGTGTTTCTTCGGTTTGAATAAACATATTATCTCCTCTATAAATTATTTAATATAGTTTCGTTCAAGTCAAAGCGTCAATTTGTTCATCGGTTAATAGGCCCGGCACAATGGTGACGGGAATATGAAAGCCTGCTTTGCCACCTGCTAATTCTGATACAAGCGGGCCAGGCCCTTCTGGATCTGTGCCGGCGGCTAGCACAAGGCTAGAAATTGTTTTATCCCTATCAATCAGGGCTAGAATTTCATCAATTTTATTGCCTTCAAGGATATGTATTTCAGGCTTGCGGCCAGCTATTTTTTCAACATCACGCGCTAAATTCTGTAAAATCTGCTCCGCTTCTTCACGCGCTTCTTCTT
>JAPPQG010000003.1 GCA_028816945.1 Alphaproteobacteria bacterium | reverse complement strand
ACCACATCGAGCGGAATAATGCGTCCATTTATGACCTGTAAATGCGTCATAGCAGAACTAAATTCGGCAAAAATCCGTGCCTCTGTGCCGGTCATCCATGCTTGGCTGCCAAGAGCTAATATGGCTTCAAATAAGGCTTGTTGGCGGCGCCTATCTAAATGGGCGGCGATTTCATCTAATAATAAGAGCGGGGCAAGGGCGGTGCGTTGGGCTAAAATGCGCGCCTGTGCTAACACAAGGCCAACAAGCAAAGCCTTTTGTTCACCCGTTGAACAGTCGCTAGCAAATATGTCCTTTTCTGCATGGCGGACAATAAAATCGCTACGGTGCGGGCCGATAAGGGTGCGGCCAATTTTGGCATCCTCAAAGCGGTTGGTGGCAAGCCGTGTCTTAAAATCTGTTTCTACCTCTATTGCCGGGCGGTCGCGTAAAGCCGCTTCAATCTCTCCTTCAAGCGCGATATGGGCTTGTGGGAAGTCATTATTTTGCACGCGCATATGGGCATATTTATCAGATTCACTTGTGAGACTATCGGCAAGCGCATCTAGGGCTTGCAAACGCGCCTCAGCTATAGCAATTGCTGTATTTGCCATAATCGTCTCCAAACCATCGAGCCATGTTTTTTGGCTAACGCCATTTTCTTGTAATAGGCGGTTGCGCTCTCGCATGGCTTTTTCATATTTATTGCAATTTTTGCGGTGGTCGATGATGAGGGCTTGCGTGAAACGGTCAAAAAATTGCCGCCGCTGGCTTGCATTATCGACAAATAATCTATCCATAGGCGGTGTGAGCCAAAGTTGCGGCACATATTGGGTTAATTGGTTAAAGCCTTTAGCTGGCGCATGATTGATACGCAAGCGGCGCTTATCCATATTGGCATCCATGCCAACGCCTATATGTATTGTGCCATCTGTTAAATCATTTTCTTGCGCATGGGAAAGCATATTGGGCGGCATATCAATATAAGCCGCCACAGCCCAACCGCCCGTGCCATTTTTGCGGGCAAGTTTATCAAACCCCGCCCGCCGTAAGCCGCGCCCAGGGCCAAGCAAGGATATGGCTTCTAATATATTCGTCTTGCCCGCGCCATTTTCACCACTCAATGCAACAGGTGCGGGGGCGCAATTTAAGTGCAAAGATTCATAGGAGCGAAAATCTGTCAGTTGCAACCGCACCACATGCGGTGTCGCATAAAGCGGGGCATTTGTTTGAGTCACATTTTGTGCAGAGTCAGCCAAAGACCGTGACCTTAAACGCGCATCGGCATTAGCACATAAAGGGCCGTATTGTCTTTCTCATCTCGAATAATGGTTGGCGCGCTAGAATCAGCAAGTTCAAAAACCGCATTATCACTATCAAATTGTGATGTAATATCAAGCAAATAGCTCGCATTAAAGCCAATTTCCATCGGCTCTGACGCATAAGCGGCACTTAATTCATCATGCCCGCTGCCACTTTCCGGATTGGATACAGTAAAAGTGAGAGAATCTGCTTGCAGACCTAATTTCACCGCCCGTGATTTTTCACTCGCAACAGCCGCCACCCTATCCACAGTCTGCCCAAATGCTTTGGCATCCACAGTTAGTGTTTTATCATTTTTAGTTGGGATAACCCTATTATAATCGGGGAATTTGCCGTCAATGAGTTTAGAAGTCAGCACAATATGGTCGAAGGCAAAATTGATTTTTGTCTCTGAGACTTGAATAGCAACATCACCTTCTATGTCTTCTAGTAATTTATGAACTTCATTGACTGTTTTGCGTGGCACAATAATAGACGGCATACCGTCTGCTCCCTTTGGTTGTGGCATTTCCACAAGTGCCAAACGGTGGCCGTCAGTAGCAACGGCACGCAATAAAGACTTGCCCTCATCTTCTACCGCATGCAAATAAATACCATTGAGATAATAGCGCGTCTCATCGCCTGAAATGGCAAAGCGCGCTTTTTCAATTAAGCGGCGTAAATCATTTGCCGATAAGGAAAAATTATGTGACATATCGCCAATTTCTATATCGGGAAAATCACTCGCAGGCAGGCTTTGCAATG
>JAPPQG010000036.1:8088-18240 GCA_028816945.1 Alphaproteobacteria bacterium | reverse complement strand
TATCCAAAGGATGAATATGGCGCATAATGATAAAAGTAAAAATTGGCGGGCGCGCACAAAATTAGTACATGGGGGCAGTGTGCGCTCCCAATATGGCGAGACGAGCGAAGCCCTGTATATGACATCGGGCTATGTTTATGATAATGCAGAGCAAGCCGAAGCGCGCTTTTTGGGCGACGATGACGGCTATCAATATACGCGCTTTGCGAACCCGACAACACGCATATTTGAAAACCGCATGATTGCCCTAGAAGGTGCAGAAGATGCACGGGCAACGGCAACGGGCATGTCAGCCGTCACAGCAGCTCTATTATGTTACTTATCAGCGGGCGATCATCTTATTGCGGCACGCGCCCTATTCGGGGCTTGTCGTTATATTGTGGAAGATTTGCTGCCGCGCTTTGGCATTGAGACGACATTAGTCGATGGGTGCGATAGTCAAGCTTGGGCGGACGCTGTGCGACCAAACACAAAAGCCTTTTTTTTAGAAAGCCCCGCCAATCCATTGCTTGAAATTATCGATATTGAGGCGGTTGCCAATATCGCCCATGCGCATAAGGCACTGCTTATGGTGGATAATGTATTTGCAACGCCTATGTTACAAAAGCCGCTTGCTTTGGGGGCGGATGTGGTGATTTATTCGGCAACAAAACATATTGACGGACAGGGGCGCTGTCTAGGGGGCATTGTGCTTGGGCGACAAGCTTGGATTGATGACTATTTAGCCAATTTCCTCCGCCAGACAGGCCCGGCCATGAGTCCGTTTAATGCTTGGCTATTATTAAAAGCATTAGAGACTTTACCCTTGCGGATAGACGCGCATGTCGAGGGGGCAGAATTATTGGCCGCCGCCCTCTCGGCGCACCCAAAACTAGCAAAACTCATTTATCCTTTCCATAAAGACCATCCACAATTTGCATTAGCCAAAAAACAAATGAGCGGCGGTGGCAGTCTCATTGCTTTACAGATAAAGGGTGGCAAAGCGGCCGCCTTTGCATTGCAAAATGAGTTGAAAATTGCCTGTATTTCCAATAATTTAGGCGATGCAAAAACGCTTATCACGCACCCCGCCACAACAACCCACCAACGTCTTTCCCCACAAGCACGGGCGCAAATTGGCGTATCGGATAGTCTCTTGCGTATATCTGTTGGGCTTGAAGATCCAGCCGATTTAATAGATGATTTCAATCAAGCATTAGACAAATTATAATCGGACAATTTATAATTTTATAATGAGACAAATTATAATAAGACAAATTATAATTAAATAATTTATAATTAAACAATGAAAGATTTTCGCCCCGTTTTATTTATTATCGGCCTCTTATTGGCGACTTTGGCGGGCGGTATGTTAATTCCTGCCATAATAGATATTTTCACAGGCAATGCGAGTTGGCAGGTTTTTGCCGTCAGTGCCGGCCTAACGGGCTTTGTGGCAGGTGCCTTGATTTTAACCAACCGCGGGGAAATAGCGGCATTGACTGTCGAACAAGCCTTTGCGCTAACAAGCTGGTCTTGGTTGGCGATGACTGCTTTTGCCGCCCTGCCATTTAGTTTTAGCAGTCTTAATTTGAGCTATACAGATGGTTTTTTTGAAGCCATGTCGGGGCTAACCACAACGGGGGCGACCGTTATTTCAGGCTTAGATGAAACGCCAAAGGGCATTTTAATGTGGCGCGCTTTATTGCAATGGTTTGGCGGGATTGGGATTATTGTTATGGCGATTGCGGTTTTGCCTATGCTGAATGTGGGCGGCATGCAATTATTCCGCATTGAATCCTCTGATACATCGGAAAAAATCCTCCCCCGTGCGGCTGAAATTGCAGGCTCTATTGCGCGCCTTTATTTTGGCATTTCGCTTGCCTGTGCGTTGGCCTATATGCTTGCGGGCATGGGCGTGTTTGACGCTATTGCGCATGCGATGACAACGATTGCAACAGGTGGCTTTTCAACTTCTGACCAATCGATTGGGGCTTTTAATAGTGTTGCTGTGGATATGGTGGCAATCATTTTTATGATTGTGTCGAGCCTGCCTTTTGTCGTTTATTTGCAACTTGCACGCGGCGACCATGAGCCAGTTTTGAGCGACGCCCAAATACGCAGTTTCTTGGCTTTATTATGCAGTTTAATTGCCATATTATGGATTTACCGCCTCACACAAGGCAATGTAGCGGCTTGGCAAGCCTTGCGGGAAGTTATTTTTAATATAAGCTCTATCTTAACTGGCACAGGCTATACAAATGCTGCCTATGACCAATGGGGCAATTTTCCCCTTAGTATTTTTCTCATTGCTGCCTTTATTGGCGGGTGTGCGGGGTCGACAGCGTGTGGGCTAAAAATTTTCCGCCTCTATCTCATTGTCAAATTAGCCCTGCGTTATATGCGCCAACTGATTCACCCAAATGGTGTCTTTTCTATCCGTTATAATAACCGCCCTTTGTCCGAAAATGTCGCCATTTCAGTGCTGGTTTTTGCGATGACTTATTTTATTTGCTTTGCGGTCATTGCTGGCTTGCTAGGCCTCATGGGTATTGATTTGATAACAGCCATATCGGCAAGTGCCTCGACCATTGCCAATGTGGGGCCTGGATTAGGCGCATTGGTTGGCCCAAGCGGCAATTATGCCGCTTTGCCCGATATGGTTAAATGGGTCTTATGTATTGCTATGCTTTTGGGGCGGCTAGAATTATTTGCTGTTTTAGTCATGCTCACCCCCGCTTTCTGGCGGCGTTAAACTTCATTTAACTGTTTTAGACTACCCACCCTGCCCGCTATTTTAGTTTAGGGCGGCGTTAAGCGTTAAGCGTTAAATCTCAAACCTTAAACCTTAAACTTATTGCAAGCCCCCTAATGTCGACTATTAGCTATTATCTATTATCTATTAGCTACTAGCTACTAGCTACTAGCTATTATCTATTAGCTATTATCTACTAGCTATCTATTACCTATTACCTATTGCCCCCTAGCCCCTAGCTATTATTCAGAGACCATATAATCTGCTTTCGGGGCGCGGGAACGGGAAAAATAGGCTTTGCAATCTTCCTGTATGCCTAATATGGCAGGCACAAGCACAAGCACAAGCAGGCTAGATGTCGCCAAGCCCCAAGCAATCGTAATCACCATAGGCAGTAAAAATTGCGATTGGGCGCTTGTCTCAAAGAGCATCGGTGCAAGTCCTAAAACCGTTGTTGTGGAAGTTAAAACGACAGGGCGCAAACGGTCGCCAACCCCATTCATAAGAGCCTCACGCATGCTCTCCCCCATAGCCACGCGCTCATCTATGCGGGTGATTAAAATAATTGAATTATTGACTAAAATGCCCGACAGACCAAGCAAAGCAATAATGCTAAAATAGGTTAGGTCAAAATTTTGCACCAAATGGCCGAGAAATGCGCCAACAAGCCCAAAAGGAATAATCGACATAATAACAATCGGGCGCGAATAGCTGGCAAAGACAATCGCTAAAATAACATAAATCGCGCCCAAAGCCATAAGCATGCCCGTAAAGAGGCCGATAATGACCTTTTGTATATCTATCTCCCTATCGCCAACACCGCGGCTGACATTATATTTGGCTTCAAGGGCAGGCAATTTCGTCTCGACAACATCATTTATGACATTTGACGGATTACCCGCATCAGCAGAAAAATTAGCTGTGATACTTACTTCGCGGGCATTGCCTGAACGGCGTATCATCGCAAAGCCAGATTGTTCGACCACATCGACAACTTCGGGCAAGGGCAAATAACGCGGCGGATTGCTATTCGGCACGACAAGATAAAGCGTATCAAGCCTTTGCGTGATACCTTGTTGGCGCGATAATAAAACGCGCACAGTCACTTCTGAATCGCCACGCGCAAAACGTTGCGCTATCACACCTTCAAAAGCATTACGCACTTGTTCGCCAACATTTTGATTGGTAAAGCCCAAAGCCGCGCCGCGCGGATTGACCGCCATAAGAAATTCCTGCTTGCCATAGCTGAGATTATCACGCGGGCTTTGCACCCCATCATAAAGGGCAAGTGTCTCTTTTAATTCTTCGGCAGCTATTTTTAAGGTGGTTGGTGAATCGCCATATAGGCGCAATTCAATAGGCGCGCCGCCCGGCCCTTCATCCGCATCGCCAACAATTATATTACGCACACCTGCTATTTCAGGAAGTTGTTTTTTCCAATGTTCGACAAAATCAAATGTTCGCACTTCGCGGTCTTCGCTTGGTAGCAGTTCGGCCAAAACGCTTGCATATTGATTGCCACTATTTATGCCATTTGTGCCAAGCAATGAAAAGGTACCTTTGATTAGGGATTTGTCACCCTCGCGCAAATCTTTATCTGTTGCGTGTAAAGCGGCTTGCACTTTTTGCATACCCTGTTTTGTCACATGGCGGGGCGTGCCGGGGTGAAAGGAAATGCGTGCCGCTATGGCTTCTGGTTCAGGGGATGGGAAAAAACTAAACTGCAACCGCCCGCCCGCAAATAAGCCAATCGCGATAATTAAACAAGCAATGGCCGTGCTTAATGTCACATAGCGATTATCATAAGTCATAGCGATAAATTGTCTAAACCGCCCATGCCGAAAATTCTCAAACCCATCATGGAATTTTTTGCGGAATCCTGTCACAGGTTTTTCTGGTTTAGATAAAGCATGTTTCATATGGGCGGGCAGAATGAAAAAACATTCCAACAGGCTTGCTAGTAAAACCGCTGCAACGACAATCGGTATCGGGCGCATGAAATCGCCAAAGACACTATCTATCAATAACATAGGAAAAAAGGCGGCCATTGTGGTTAAGGCGGCGGCAAATATTGGCCGTGTCATGCGCAACGCCCCGCGCTCCGCCGCATAGGCCGCACTTACATTGCCCCGCGCAAATACAGTCGATGAATGTTCCCCCACCACAATCGCATCATCGACAATAATCCCCATAGTCATAATGAAAGCAAACATAGAGACCATATTGATACTTTGATTCATCGGCCACATAAGCCCAAGTGTCATCAATATGGAAATTGGAATACCCAAAGCGACCCAAAAGGCGACACGGAAATTGAGGAATAAAAATAAAGTTATCAATACTAAAAACATACCGCCTATGCCATTGCGAACAAGTACATTTATGCGTTGCGCTATTTTATCTGCCCATGTGATATATATTTTAACAGTTAGCCCTTGTGGCAGGCTTGGCTGAATGGACGCAATATAGGTGCGTAATCGTTCAAGGGAGAGCAATGAGTCTGTATGTTCGCTGCGTTGTACATCTAATTGTATGGCACGCAAATTATCAACCCAGCCTGTTGCCTGTGTTTCATCAAAACGCTCCGATACGGTTGCAACATCGCTCACTAAAACCCGCTCGCCATTATTATTTGTGCGCACTACAATATCGGCAATGGCTTCGGAGGTTTTTGCCAAACCTTTGGAACGGATTTGGCGTTCCACATTGGCATATAATGTGCCACCCGGCGTATCAATAGAACTTGCCCTTATCGCATTGGCAATATCGCCCGGGGTTAAATCATAACGGCGGATTTGGTCGGGGTGCGTTTCAACCCATATTTCTTCTTCCCGCAAACCAGAAAATGTCACCTTGTCAATGCCTGTTGCAAGCAAGCCATCGCGAATTTTTTGCGCTTCATTTTTCAAAACAGATTCGGGAAAGGGGCCATAAATAAGCACTGAGCCAACGGGAAAATAATCGACATAATGTTTAACAATAGGGCGTTCTATATCAACGGGCAGGGTTGTTACTTGGTCGATAGCCCCTTCAACATCTGACTTCGCTTTGGCAATATCCCAACCACGCCGAAATTCGATATTAAAAGAAGCAATCCCCTCTCTTGCCGTTGTATTAAGGTCATCAACCCCGTCAATATAACGCAAAACCGATTGGAGCGGTTCAATAATATTCAAATCCACATCTTCTGCACTTGCCCCCGGCCAAACAATTGACACACTTATAATTTCAAATTCAACATTAGGTAAAAATTGCGTATCAAGTTTGCTACCGCCAAAAAAACCAAACACAAGCATGCAAATCATTAACAGATTGCCTATATTTTTATGGCGCACAAAAAGCCGAACCAAAGTCTGGTATAAAGAGACATATTGTGGCTGTGTGTCGCCCTCCCCGTCAGGCTGAATGGGGGGCGGGGGCGTTGGGGGTGGATTTTCCTTCTCAACCATATTATTGCACCGATACTAAAAGCCCGGGGGAGACTTCATTAAAACGGGTCAGCAAAAGCATAGATCCTTCTTCTAACCCACCCGAGATATAAACATTATCACTTGCCCGCATAAGAATAGTTGGGCGACGGGGTTCAAGACGGCTTTCTTTTACAACATAAACAATATTATTATCAAATAAAGCAGTGGCGGGAATAACAACCACTTGGGCGAGTTCGCTACTTTCCATAGCAACTGTCACAAAAGCACCACTTCGCAAAGGCGCATTTCCTGTATCTGTCACATCGGCATAAACATCTACGCCGCGTGTTGATTGATTTATCAATGCGCCAACACGGCGCACTTGTGCTTTGAGTTCAACCTGCCGATTGCCAATTTGCCAAATCGCTGTAACGGGTTGGCCGACAATGTCACTGCCTGCATTTAACAACGCGCCATATTCGGCATCGGATAAATTAAACCGCAATTCATAATTATTCGCATCGCCGAGATGGGCGACATGGTCATTTGTGCTAATAAGGCGTCCTTCGCGCGCATTGACATTGCTAACATAAGCATCAAAAGGGGCAATGACAGTTGTATTTTCTAAATTTCGTTTGGCACGGCGAACAATTATTTTGAGGCGGTCAAAGGCGGCTTTTTTAACCAAATAATCGGTGCGGCGGTCATCGAGATATTTGCGGGCAACAGTGCCTTTGGCAAATAATTTTTCGGCATTTTCAAAATCTGTTTGACTCGTTTGCAAAGAGGCTTGCGCGCCAAGCAAATCAGCTTCGGCTTCTTCGAGGGCATTTTCATATTGAAAAGCATCAATCTGCAATAATTTCTCACCCTTTTTGACAAATGCGCCCTCTTCTAGCCCAATGGCGACTTCAACCACTTCCCCCGAAACCAAAGCGCGCAAATCAATCTCCCGTGCCGCAACAATTTCCCCATAGGCAGGAATCATTGGTTTGACTGTGCCATAATTTATTTCCTGCACACTGACCGCCCATGCTTTTTCTTGTGGTGCAAGCGGGCGGGTGGCAGGTTTTGTAACAACGAGGATTACAAAAATCAATATCGCCGCGCCAAGAATTTTGCTTGGCAAACGTATTCTTTCAGGAAAACGCGCAACAAGCCTATCCGACACATCGCGTATTATTTTGCCAATAATGCGTAAAATGGTTAAAGCGCGGTGAGCGAGGTTTTTAATATCCATTCAATTTCATTCCATTCAATTTCATCCAACTGGCGATTGCATGCCTAATGATTGCGGGCCTAATAATTGCATGCCTAATAATCGCGGGCCTAATAATTGCGGGCCTAATTATTGAGTGCCTAATATAAAAGCAATTATCGTTAGTGATAGTATATCCAGTGACATTGTCTATATTCAGCAATATAACGCCAATAATGGCCTGTTTCAGTCATAATTAAAAATAATTTATAATAATTAAGCCGCCTTGCCGATAGGAATATTACCTAAATTGAGACAGCCATAAGGGCGTATTTTGGCGAATTTAAGGAATATCCGTAGCTAAGCACCAATGCAAAATCGCCTTTTGCGCATGGGTGCGGTTTTCGGCTTCATCAAAAATCACCGATTGGGCGCCGTCAATGACTTGCGGAGCAACCTCTTTGCCCCGATAAGCAGGCAAGCAATGCAGAAAAATAGCATTATCGCTCAATGCCATAAGGCTTTCCGTGACTTGATAGGGCAGAAAGGCTTTTTCACGCTTGGCTGTTGTGGTTGGGTCATCGCTCATAGATACCCAGCAATCGGTTGTCACGGCACAAGCCCCTTGCACCGCGGCTTTGGGATCTGTGCCGATAGAGACTTGCGCTTTATGTTCCGCCGCCCAATCAAGCACTGTTTGCGGCGGCCTAAATGCGTCAGGCACAGCCAAATGTAATTCAAAGTCAAGCAGGCAGGCGGCATGAATCCAAGAAACCGCAACATTATTGCCGTCCCCAAGCCAAGCAATTTTCTGCCCTTTAATCGCCCCGCAATGTTCCTCAACCGTCATAATATCGGCAACGAGTTGGCAGGGGTGGCTAAAATGCGTTAGCCCGTTAATGACGGGAATTGTGGCATGGGTTGCTAATTCAATTAACTGTTCATGCGCGCTTGTGCGAATCATCAGCGCATCCACATAGCGCGATAAAACCTGCGCTGTATCCGCCAATGCTTCGCCGCGGCCAATTTGCATATCGCTCTGGTTAAGCACTAAAACCTGCCCGCCTAATTGGCGCATGGCTAAATCAAAAGAGACACGCGTACGGGTGGAGGGCTTATCAAATAGCATGGCTAAAATACGCCCAACCAATGGCGCATCATTATCGGGGGCGGCTTTGGCAAGACCCGCCCGTGCCGCTTTGCGGGCAAGTGCTTTATCTATCAAGCCGCGCAAGTCAGCCGCCGACAAATCGGCTAAATCTAAAAAATGGCGTATCGCGGGTTTTTTCATATCTGTTTTACTCACAATTTACTCATAATATAACTGTTATTTACTCATAATATAGTCATTCATTCATATTCATTACATATATTACTTCTTATTTTACCTGTGACATTCGTGTCTATGGCACTCGTGCCTACGGCACTCGTGCCTGTTGGGCGCGCAAAGAGTCGCAAGCCGTCTGCAAGGCAGTATAAGCGGCGGCAATTTCTTTCTCCCCGATAATCAATGGTGGCAAGAGGCGGACAACAGAATTGCTAGCCGCCACTGTAAGCATATGCGCGTCGCGCAAAGCCACCATAAAATCCATATTATTACCCACACATTGCACGCCAAGCATAAGCCCTCTGCCATGTATGGCTTGAATAATATCGCCATAGTTGCTTGCCAATTCATCCAATTTTTCCCGCAAAGCCTGCGCTGTTTGATTGACATGGGCTAGAAAATCGGCATCAGCCACAATATCAAGCACAGTTGCGCCCACCGCCATAGCCAATAAATTGCCACCATAGGTTGAGCCATGCGTGCCGACCGTCATCCCGCAAGCCGCTTCTTTATTTGCCAAAACCGCGCCAATCGGAAAGCCTCCGCCTAAACCTTTTGCAACAGCCATAATATCGGGGCGAACTGCGGCCCATTCATGGGCGAATAATTTGCCCGTGCGCCCCATGCCCGATTGCACTTCATCCAATATTAAAAGCACCCCATGCGTATCGCACAGGCGGCGCAAACCAATGAGAAACTCATCAGGCACACACACAATGCCCCCCTCACCCTGTATTGGCTCAATTAAAATAGCCGCGGTTGCCGACCCAATCGCGGCTTCTACTTGGTCTAGATGAAACCCGTCAATATGTATAAAGCCCGGCGCAGGCGGCCCATAGCCTGCCAAATGCGCCTCATTACCAGCGGCCGCTAATGCGGTTAATGTCCGCCCGTGAAAAGCACCCCGAAAGCAGATAATTTCATAACGCTCTTCATCGCCTTTGCTAGCGTGATATTTGCGCGCCGTTTTAATCGCCCCCTCGACGGCTTCGGCGCCTGAATTGCAGAAAAAGACTTGTTCGGCAAAACTCAATTCGGTCAATTTGGCTGCTAAATGCTGTTGTTGTGGCACAGTGTAAAGATTGGATATATGCCATATATTATCTGCTTGGGCGCACAAAGCGGCGACCAATGCGGGGTGGCGATAGCCTAGCACATTAACCGCCACGCCGGCGGCAAAATCAAGATAGAGCGTGCCGTCTTCTGTCATCAGCCATGCGCCCTGCCCTTTTGCGAAAGCCAATGGCGCACGCCGATAAGTCGGCATAATGGCATTTAATGTCATGTCACTCATAATTGGTTTAATCTATTGCCCTTATTATCTTTTAGTTTTTTATCTTATAGCCTTTGATTAGCATATATTGGCTAATGCACCATAAGGAAAGATTCAACACAAATAAAGCCACCGCACCCAACATAATATTACTCTCCGATTGACCTGTAAAACCATAACGGAAACCATCAATCATATAAAAAAACGGGT
>JAPPQG010000036.1:1921-7572 GCA_028816945.1 Alphaproteobacteria bacterium | reverse complement strand
TAACAGGGGCAGCCACTGTCTGCACCCCCACTTTCCAAAAGCGGCGAACTTCTTTGATATAAAGCGTCCATAGGCCGACCCAATTCATACGGCCAAAGCGGCGTTGGCCAAGTGCCGGCCACATATCCGCGATCGATGGCATGGCCTCTTTATCTTGCTGTTTATCTTGCTCTTTATTTTGCAGTGAATCAGCTGCATTTTGCGGCGAATCAGTTGCCGTCTTTTCATTATCGGGGGATCGTGTGTTATTCATTTTTGCTTTTATTTCCATTTTTGCAATTTCATCGGATTGTAACGCCAAACCAAACTAGCCGAAACATAAGCGTTTTTGCCCTATTAGGCAAGAATGGCTGTATTTCAGCAAAATGTAAAAAATGCGAATTCGCCATATTCTGTGGATAAGTCGCATAAATCTGCTTGACACTTCGCATATCTAGTAGCATTTTGCAAATATTCCACAATATATTGTGGTTTTACTCATTTATTTAACCGAATTTATTTAACTAGAAAGGGACATATCATGGCTTGGACAGAAGAACGCGTTGAAACACTAAAACAATTATGGCTAGAAGGGTTAAGTGCTAGTCAAATCGCCAGCAAATTAGGGGATGTGACGCGCAATGCCGTTATTGGCAAAGTGCATCGGCTTGGTCTATCGGGGCGCACAAAAGCACCACAGGTTACGACAGCACAGATTGGCGGCGAACAGGCAGAGGCTGCCCGCGCAAAACAGCAAAATGCAACATCTACGCTTGCCGAGCCAATGGAAGAGCCGATACCGATTCTGTCTGATGAAGAGCGCACCAGCGTGCTTAATCTCACCAAACATACATGCAAATGGCCGATTGGTGATCCGGGCGATGATGATTTCCATTTTTGCGGCGCGCGGAGCGAACCCAACGCCCCCTATTGCGCCCGCCATATCAAACAAGCCTACCAGCCCATTGAACGCCGCCGCAGGCAACGCAAAGCCGTTTGAGACACGCCAATATACCCCGCCTAATGGCGGGAGGGCATATTCGGATTCAGCAACGCCTATAAATTAGGCATAATTAAATTATGCTTATAAATTAGGCATATATTATTGGTTTAACTGCCATTTCACACAGTTGAGCAGGCTACCAAAGCGCAGAATTATATTTTTAGCTAATAATTACATAACCTTATAATATTTTCGTTTAACTTGGCATAGAATATGTATATGGTAACCATATAGATGGCAGGGAATGCCTATTCTGTATAGATTTTTATATTTTTTGTTTTACATTACCGCAATGAAAGGTTAATAACAATGAAAGCAAATCAAGGACTCATTTACGACCAACAATCTATGTATCAATTCAGGCAAAAATTCATGTATCAATTCTCCATTCGCCAATTATTTAATTGGGGGCTTACAGCCGCTTTTGGCTATATCATAATGCTTGCTAGCCCGCCAATCCACGCACAAGAAATTTCCTATAATGCGGGTATAACCAGCAATTATATTTGGCGTGGCGTAACCCAAACAAATGATAATCCCGCTGTTTCTGTGGGGGTAGATGCAGACTTTGGCAATGGCTTTTATATTGGCACATGGGTTTCCAATGTTGATTTTGAGGATAATTTAGACACAGCCAATGGGGCTGAAACAAGTTTTGAACTTGACATTTATGGGGGCTATGCAGGCGAAATTGCTAGTCTAAATTATGATATTGGCTATATTTCTTATGTCTATCCCGATGCTGATTTTGGCAATGAAGTGGATTTTTCTGAAATCTATCTAACCATTGGGCAAGGGCCTATATCGGCTTCTGTATATTATTTAGCAGATGCGGAGTATGACGCTGATTCGGGGGATGATGTTTATTATTCGCTAGATTTGGAATTTGACCTTATTGGCGATTGGGATATTGGCTTGCATGCTGGTACTTATAGTTATAAAGATGAGGCAGATGATTATGATGATTATGGCCTCTTCCTAACAAAAGATGAAATTACAATTTCACTAACAGATACAGATCAAAGCGATACAGAACCCGAATTAGCGATTTCATACACGCTCGGATTCTAACCCTATATTTGTGACAAACAGGCTAGGCGCAATGCGCAAGTCGCGCGGCCGCGCGTGGCGCTCGCGCCTATTGTAAATGTTTGGCAAAAAATGCCAATGTGCGCGTATAGGCAAGTTCAGCCGCCGCTTTATCATAGCTTGCGCGATGGTCGCAATTAAAGCCATGGTCAGCCTGATAAATATAAACAGGCACATCGGGGTGAGCGGCTTTAATTTTCTCAACATCGGAAAGCGGGATATGCGCATCCTTATCGCCAAAATGCAAGATAAGCGGGATTTGCGGTTTTCTATCAATCACATCAACAATACCGCCGCCATAATAACCAGCAGCACAAGTTAACTGTGTCAGTTCGCAAGCCGATAAATAAGTTAAAAAACCGCCAAAACAATAGCCAACAGCCCCTGTTTTGCCATAGGCTGTTAATTCATTCACGCAAGCCTGTAAATCTTGCAAAGTGGTTGGTATATCTAATTCACCGCGTGCATAGCCTAGACCTTGTGACATATCTGTGTCCGTATAACCTAGTTCAATGCCCTTTTTGATTCTGTCAAAAATTGCTGGTGCAATGGCAACATAGCCTTCGCGGGCATAGCCATCTGCGACTTCGCGGATATGCTGATTGACGCCAAAAATTTCCTGTATCACCATAATACCGCCCTTTGGCGCATTGTTTGGCATCGCGCGATAGGCGCTGAATTCAAAACCATCGGCTGAACGGATTGTAATTTTTTCACCCATAATGACCTCCAATAATGACTTTATGACTTTCAATAATAATTTTCAATTTGTTCTCAAAAAAATTAACGAGAATCTAAAATTAACAAAAATCTATTCGCCCTGCGTCTCACTGCGCAAGAGGCGGGGCAAATGCCACCAAAGCAGGCCCGCAAAAACAACCATAGAAATACAATCTTTAATAAAATCTATGTAAAGGGGTTGTAATTGCTGTAATTGGTAACTGCCAATTTCCTCATTATCGGCTTGCATGGCCATAAGGCGCGCCAAATCTGCATCAGCCAGCTGTGGCCATATTTTTATGATTAGAAATTGTAATAAATTGACGAGTTCAAAACCCACAACAAGCACACTTACAACGGATACAATCGCAAAATAGGCTGTGACAAAATTTAATCTCATAATCGCCCCTCTAAATGTTAATCTTAATTTTAATCTAAATCTTAATATAATTAGGTAGGCATAGAGGTTTTCCAGCGGCAAGGCAAAGCCAATAAATGCCTACCTGTTTATTATAGAATAGCAAAATTGCCACCCTGTCAAGCTTGCATCAAATTTAATTAACAGCCGATTTTGATTAGTAGCCGATTTTAATTAACAAAAGCCCTTTATATGTCTATATTGAGCCTATGTCTGAGCCGCAACAAAGCCTAACTGGCCGCACGCCCCTTGCGCCAATTGCTGAGCCGGGCATGCGGGAGGGCAGTGCCGCGCCTTTTATCCCCCACCGCCCGCCACGCCCCGACAAAACCGAAGGCGGTAAGCGTTTCAAATTGGTTTCTGATTTTAAGCCAGCAGGCGACCAACCACAAGCGATTGCCGAATTAGTGGCTGGCCTTAATGCGGGCGAACGCAACCAAACATTATTAGGGGTCACAGGGTCGGGCAAAACATTCACAATGGCGCATGTGATTGAACGCACGCAACGCCCAACCCTTGTCCTAGCCCATAATAAAACCCTTGCCGCCCAACTCTATGGCGAATTCAAAAGTTTTTTTCCCGAAAATGCGGTTGAGTATTTTGTCTCTTATTATGATTATTACCAGCCCGAAGCCTATGTGCCGCGCACGGATACATATATTGAAAAAGAAAGCAGTGTTAATGAACAAATTGACCGCATGCGCCATGCCGCCACCCGTGCCTTATTAGAACGCGATGATGTTATTATTGTTGCATCCGTATCTTGCATTTATGGCATTGGCTCGGTGGAAACCTATACAGCCATGTCGTTTGATTTGAAACTTGGTAGCACAAAGTCCCGCGCCCAATTACTTGCCGATTTGGTGGAACTACAATATAAGCGCAATGAATTAGGCTTTGCGCGGGGCGATTTTCGTGTGCGGGGCGATATAATTGATATATTCCCCGCTCATTATGAAGATCGCGCATGGCGGATTGAATTATTTGGCGATGAAATTGAGGCATTGGTCGAATTTGACCCATTGACAGGGGAAAAAATAACCGAATTAGAGCATATTCGCATTTACGCAAATAGCCATTATGTCACGCCCCGCCCAACCTTAAAACAAGCAAGCGATGCTATTCGGTTGGAATTACACAATCGCCTAGAAGAATTCAAAAAGGCAAATTGTCTTTTAGAGGCACAACGCCTCGAACAGCGCACTTATTTTGATTTAGAAATGATAGAGGCAACGGGCAGTTGTGCGGGCATTGAAAATTATTCGCGCTATCTAACAGGGCGCAAGCCGGGCGACCCGCCGCCAACCCTATTTGAATATTTGCTCGATAATTGCATTATTTTTGTCGATGAAAGCCATGTGACTGTGCCGCAAATTGGCGGCATGTTTCGGGGCGATTTCAAACGCAAGGCGACTTTGGCCGAACATGGTTTCCGCCTGCCCTCTTGCGCTGATAATCGGCCTTTGAAATTTGCCGAATGGGATATTATGCGCCCGCAAACCATATATGTATCGGCTACGCCCGGCCCTTGGGAAATGGAGCAAACGGGCGGCATTTTCACCGAGCAAGTCATTCGTCCAACAGGATTGGTCGACCCACAATGTGACATACGACCCGCCAGCACACAGGTTGATGATTTGATTGCTGAATGCCACGCAACTGCTAAAAAAAGCCAGCGTGTTTTGGTCACCACTTTAACCAAACGCATGGCCGAAGATTTGACCGATTATATGCATGAGCAGGGCTTGCGGGTGCGCTATATGCATTCTGATATTGACACATTGGAACGCATTGAAATTGTCCGCGATTTGCGGCTAGGCGCGTATGATATTCTCGTTGGCATTAATTTATTACGGGAAGGGTTGGATATTCCAGAATGCGCGCTTGTCGCCATTTTAGATGCAGACAAGGAAGGGTTTTTGCGCTCTGAAACATCACTTATCCAAACCATAGGGCGGGCGGCACGCCATGTGGAAGGGCGGGTTTTGCTTTATGCCGACAAAATGACAGGCTCTTTGGAACGCGCTATGACAGAGACCAAACGCCGCCGCAAAAAGCAACAAGATTATAATAAAAAACATAAAATTACGCCCGCGACGATACATAAAAATATTAGCGATATTATACCTGCTTTCAGTGAAGACCAAAATAAAGTAGCGGCCGGGCCTTATCAGTTGCAAACAGGCCAGCAACTAACAGGCCAACACCCAACAGGCATGGGTGAATCTGCCCAGCCCCCCCTATTAGGCGGTAATATGCGCGTGCATATTGAAACCCTAACAAAACAAATGCATGAAGCGGCGGGTGATTTGGAATTTGAAACAGCCGCCCGTTTGCGAGATGAAATAAAACGTTTGCAAGAAACAGAATTGATTATTGCCGATGACCCATTCGCCCGCCAAAGCGAAGTAGAAGCACAGTTGCATGATAAAGCCAATAATA
>JAPPQG010000036.1:0-1637 GCA_028816945.1 Alphaproteobacteria bacterium | reverse complement strand
GCAAATTTGCTGACTTATTTTATTAAAAATTGTAATTTATGGCGATAAAGGCAAAAATTGGAATGAAAGTTAATTTATAGCGTAGTGAGAGAGTTTTGTTTATCCTTTATTTGCCCGCAAAATGGCAGCAGCGGCTTGGTGTATGTTTGCACGCAAGCGGTATGACACAAAAGGTCATGTTATTTGTGTTTTTGCTTGTCTGGTTCGCATCTGTCCCGCTTGGCCTCGTTAAACTAGCGCAAGCCCAACAATCACCCGCCACACAGCCTAACCCCATTGATAGCAATGATGGCAGAGATAATCCGCCAATACTCACAGAGCGTTTGCAGGAGGTCAGCCAGCTTTATCTAGGGGCATATTATGAGCAAGCAAAAAAATTGATTGATATATTGGATAGAGACTATCCCAATATGGTATCCGTTAAAATTTTGCAGGCGCGCATATTATTTGCGCTAGGGGAATTGCAGGAAGCCGAGATAATTGCCGATTGGCTAGATAAGGGCGAAAGCACACAAAGCAAACAAGTAGCACAATATCTCAAACAAACAATCCAACAGGCAAAGCACAAAAAGAAAAATTACAATTTCTTTTCAGCCGTTAAAATTGGCAATGCTATCAATATCCGCGCCGTGCCAACGCATCGGGCGATTGATTATAATTGGGAATATATTGACCTTGATGGATTCGGCCTGCCCGAACAGGCCGCCCCGCCTAACGCATTAGACGATGATATAGATAGCGATAAAAATGAAATGTTTACCGATTTAACATTGGGTGGTGTTTATACAATCACGCCCAAAGCCCGCCAAGATATGCAATTTAATTTTAGCGGTAATCTTTTTGCGCGAACATTCGACACTTATGACGATAATAATGACAGACGGGGCGATGGGGATTTTCGCCTCGTCAATCTACAAACAAGCACGCTTAAAGCCGCAGGCAATGTGCTTTATGAAGCAAGTTTGAATACATTATGGCTAGATTTAAGCGAAGCGCATTTTAGCACAAATTATGGGGCTAGTTTAGGGGCTATGGTGAAAACAGATAATTGGCGGTATTGGCCTGCTTTTTTGCGCCCCAAATATATAAAAATTAAAACGGCCTCACAGCGCCATGTGCATAAAATACATCCAAGCATTGCCAATAATAACACACGCACAGGGCGCAAACATAGTTTGCACTTTTCGACTATATTTATGGGGGATGCCGAAGACGCAAGCAGTTTGAATTTAGATTTTCAAGCCACGCGTTATAACCAGCTCGATAATAGTGGCAATTATACATTGCTAGGCGCACAGGCCGATATAGCAACAAAACTCCCCTTTGTTAAATTGACAACGGGGCTTTCTTATGCGGTCAAACAATATATGCACGCCGCGAGACGCGGCACATTGTCTGCCCTTTGGGGATTGCACCGCCGCCGCGATGAAATTCGCTCTGCCCATGTCAAATTAGAACGCGATTTTGCGATTATGAAAGAAAATTATATATCCCTTGCTTTGGCGATGAATTGGCAACAGCAACGCTCGAACACCACGCTTTATGATGTGGATAATGGTGAAATTGGCCTTGTGGTAGCGAAAAAATGGTGATGCACATGATATTATTTTATTCCCTGTCTTATTATTTTCAACTGA
>JAPPQG010000095.1 GCA_028816945.1 Alphaproteobacteria bacterium | reverse complement strand
GCTTATTGCCTAAACCAATGGTCGGTATTTGCTTACTATATGGCATGGGTCATTCTCCATGTTATATGGCAGTTTCTACATGTTACATGACATTTATTCACAGAGCTTACATGACATTTATTCACAGAGCATTTATTTACAGAGCATTTATTTACATATTATTACAGGGCATTTATTACATATTAGATAGCGGTTAATTTTGTGGCGGGGCAACAGGTGGCTGTAAGCCCGTTTCAGCAAGACAGTTGGCGCGCAGATTTTCAATATCATCGCCAAAATCAAACAGACCTTTATTTTCTTTATTTGCGGCCATTTCGGCGCGGCGCTTTTTCGTTGCTCCCTCATCGAGCGCACCATTTTTGAAAACCACACCATAATGGTCGCACGCCGCTTGTTCTGTGACAAGACCCGCCGCCATATCTGCTTGCACACGTTCTGGCTCACGGGTCAATGGGTCGCCAACACCGCCGCCGCCCCATGTATTATAAAGCAATAAATCCCCTTCCTGCACCACCACACGGTCGCATTTAGAGGGTAATAATTCTTCGCTACCGTCGGCGCGTATGAGTTTTTTTGTGCCGCGGGCGCCGGGTTTCGCCCCATTCACACCCCAAGGATAGGTTAGCCATCGGTCGTCATGGATGGATATGCGGCCATTTTCTAAAAAGCGATAGCCAACACATATGCCATTGCCGCCGCGGTGATAGCCTGCCCCACCCGAATCGGGAATCGATTCATAAATCTCAATCCGTAATGGAAAATAGGCTTCAATATATTCATTCGGCACATTGGTAAAGCCCGGCCATAGGGAATGGCCGTCTGGCCCATCGCCAATCGGGCGGGCGGGGATACCACCAAAGCCAATTTGGAAAAGTTGAAACCATTTACCCTTTTTATCATAGCCCGAATACATTAAATGCGGACTATCTGAAAAGCCTGCCCCGCATAGAAAATCAGGATTGCCCTGCCCCAATAAGCCGCTTATCACATCAAATATGCGTCCCAACGCATGGGTGCGACAAGATAGGGCCGCAGGGCGGTTCGGCTTTAACAATGAGCCTTTTGGAATGCGCACATCCATATAATCATAAAAGCCGTCATTGAATAAAATTTGCGGGTCAAAAGCAGAAATCATAAATGTACCACAAAACATTTTGAACATTTCCTCATTGAGTAGGAAATTGATAGAGCCGGGGCTTTGCGCGTCTGTGCCTTCAAAATCAAAAATTACTTGTTCGCCCTCGCGCCACATCGCACATTTAATTTTATAGGGGCCGACACCTAGCCCGTCATCGCAAACATAATCTTCAAAAAATTGTTTTTCCTCTGGCACAATCGTCATAATAAGTTGCTTCATGGCGCGGCAGTTGCGTTCTAATAATTCATCCAATGCTGAATAAAATATATCATCGCCAAATCGTTCCGCCATTTCAATACAACGCCGCTCCGCCATATTGCACGCGGCAATAACACCGTTAAAATCACCACTATTCCAATGCGGCATGCGTGAATTGCGTAAAATAATTTTGAAAATATCCTCCTGCCGCTCCCCTTTTCGAAAAACTTTAACAGGTGGCACAGCCACCCCTTCTTCAAATATTTCTTGTGCATCAATCGGCAAAGACCCCGGCACTTTGCCGCCAATATCTGTCATATGGCCGAAATGCGCCGCCCAGCATAAATGTCGCCCATCTTTGAAAATTGGCTTCAACACAAGCCAATCATTCAAATGGCTAACCGCCGCGCCACAACTATATGGGTCATTGGTAAAAATCATATCCCCTTCTTCTAATATGCCTTCATAGGCTTCCATAAAGCCGTGAATGAAAGAGCCGAATTGACCGACAACCATTTTACCTTCGACATTGGCAATCATTGGGAAAGCGTCGCCCTGCTCTCTTATGCCGGGGGACATAGCCGTGCGAAATAAAGTCGCATCCATTTCCTCACGCGCATTACGCAAAGCATTTTCAATAATATCTAATGTGATAGGGTCAATATCGACACGCGTAAAAGGCTTATTATTGGTTTCAATAATTTTCTCATGCATTGGCTTCTCCTCTAT
>JAPPQG010000232.1 GCA_028816945.1 Alphaproteobacteria bacterium | reverse complement strand
TTCTAGTGCTGTCATTAGTGAAATAGTGCCAAATTAGCAAAATAGACCAATCAGCTAAATAGATAAATCAGCCCGCCTCCAAGTGCCAGCCGATAAAGCACAAAGGGCAGGAAACTGAATATCTCTGTCATCCGCAAAAAAACATGAATACTCAATAAAGCGGCCAAAGCAGATAATATGATTGCCAACCCCATATCGGCGAGCATTGTCACTTGTCTATTCATAAGCAAGTCTATCAATATAAATATTGTAAAGGCAATAATAACAGGAATAGACATAAGCATAGAAAAGCGCGCCGCCTCTATGCGCTTAATTTTCAATGCCCGTGCTGCTGTGATTGTAACGCCGGCGCGACTTGCGCCGGGAATAAGGGCTGTGATTTGCGCTAAACCAATAAGCAATGCCCCCCATAGCCCCGTCTCGCCAACCGTTTTATTATTTTCCATAAACCTGTCTGCTAGATAAAGGGGGATAGAGAAAAAAATTATCGCCCACGCAATGACAAGCGGCTGGCGTAAATATGCGGTCAAGCCGAAAACCATTAAAAGCCCGCCCGCTAACAATACAGGTATTGTCGCAATAATGAGTTGCAGGGCAAGTGTGCGCTCATCGCATTGCTTGCCTGTTATAAGTGCCAAGCCCCCCTTTATGGCGCGTATAACATCTTTCCATAGATAGATAATAACAGCCGATAAAGTGCCGAAATGGACGGCAACATCTAGCAAAATGCCTTGATCGGGCAAGGGTGTGAGGCTGTGGAGCAGGGCAAGGTGGCCGGCTGAACTGACCGGCAAAAACTCGGTAACACCTTGAATAATAGAGATAATTAGCAAATGTGTTAAAGTCATAATCGTTTGTCCTCGCCAAAGGGCTGTTTTATCGAATCTATATTATGTGCGACTCTAAAACGAATCGCCAAAATTTGCAAAACGCTCTTGCAGGGTAGCGATAGTGGGGATAATTTAAGCCTATGGCTACACTTTTTCACCATCCGTTGTGTCCGTTTTCACGCAAAATTCGCCTTATGCTTGGGGAGAAAAAATTCTCAGTTGATTATGTTGAAGAGCGCCCTTGGGAACGCAGATTAGATTTTCTAATGCTTAACCCGTCTGGTGAAGTGCCTGTCTTGGAAGGCGAATCAGGGGCGATTGCAGGCCATTATCCCATTGCAGAATGGCTCGAAGAAAAGGGCGGGGCGACGCCTCTTATGCCATCGGGGGGATTGGAGCGGGCTGAATTGCGCCGCATTGTGGCTTGGTTTGATGATAAATTTCACAAAGAAGTCGGCCAACTCATTACTTATGAAAAAATTGACCGCCGCTTTATGCGTAAAGAAAATGGCGGCGGTACGCCAGATATAGAAACAGTGCGCGTTGGCATTAGTAATTTGAAAATTCATATGGAATATATTTCTTATCTACTAGAACAGCGCGATTGGCTAGCGGGCAGTCAGTTCGGCTTAGCTGATTTAACAGCCGCAGCCCATTTATCTTGCCTAGATTATACAGGCGATATTTATTGGCAGGATTGGGCGATCGCGCGTGAGTGGTATGCTAGGCTTAAATCGCGCCCAAGTTTCCGCCCGCTTTTAGCGGATAATATAGCTGGTATGCCGCCAGCCACGCATTATACGAATCTTGATTTTTAGCCCTAAAATGGAAAACATGGGAAACATGGAAAACAATAGAAAATAGAAAACATGGAAAACATGGCAAACAATGGGAAAGAGGGAAAGCAATGGGAAGCATGGAAAACAAGGGAAATAGGGAAGCAATGGAAAATGGAAAAACATAAGCTGAAATCCTACATAAAAAGCCAAGCGCATAGTCTAGGCTTTGATGCTGTTCGTATTGTCAGCCCAGACGCTATTCCTGAGGCGGCACCGCGTTTGCGCCATTTTCTTGCCCAAAATTATCACGGCGATATGGATTGGTTGGCAACACATGAGACCCGCCGCAAAAGCCCTCTTGCATTATGGGCAGATGTGAAATCGATTATCATGCTTGGCGTAAATTATGGCCCTAAGGGCAATCCACTAGACAGGCTTGCCTGCAAAATGACAGGCAATATATCCGTT
>JAPPQG010000040.1 GCA_028816945.1 Alphaproteobacteria bacterium | reverse complement strand
AATATCGACCATGTGGCAACTTTGCGCAATGCCCGCGGTGGCACACACCCTGACCCTGTCGAGGCAGCACAGTTGGCCGCCAAAGCAGGGGCAGACGGCATCACCGCCCATTTGCGCGAAGACCGCCGCCATATTCGCGATACAGATATTAAGCGTCTTATGGCAGAGCTCAATTTGCCTCTTAACCTTGAAATGGCCGCCACAGAGGAAATGCTTAGCATTGCCTTACGCACGAAACCGCATGCCTGCTGTCTTGTGCCAGAAAGACGGCAGGAACTGACAACCGAAGGCGGGTTAGATGTTGCCACCCAACAGCAAAGCCTAACCCCCTTTATTGCTCGTTTGCGAGAGGCGGGCATTCGTGTATCCTTATTTATTGACCCCGCGCATACGCAAATTGAAGCGGCGCATGCCTGCCAAGCAGAAGTGGTTGAACTCCATACAGGCCGTTTTTGTGAGGCGCATGGTGATAAGCGCAAGCAAGAAGCAGAAGCAGAATTGGCGCGCCTGCAACAAGCTGCCACACAGGCGCATGCGATTGGGCTAGAAGTGCATGCAGGACATGGGCTAGATTTTGCCACAGTCAAACCCGTTGCGGCGATAGCGCAAATTGTTGAATTAAATATTGGGCATTTTTTAATTGGCGCGTCTATTTCTATGGGGCTTATGGAAGCCGTGCGTAAAATGCGTCACTATATGGATGAGGCGCGCGCCATATCGCAAAGTGAAAAACTAGGTGACAACACATGATTATTGGCATTGGGAGCGATATTGTCGATATAAGACGCATAGAGAAACTGCTTGCGCGCTATGGTGCGCGTTTTACACAGCGCGCCTTTACGGCTGATGAATGTCGTTTTGCTGAAAATTGCAAAATGCCTGCCACTGCCCCCGCTATTGCTTATGCGAACCGCTTTGCGGCGAAAGAGGCTTGCGCCAAAGCACTGGGCGTGGGCTTTAAGGGGCTGGGGGGCAAGGGGGGCGTGCGCCTTGTCGATATGGAAGTGTGCCGCCTGCCACAAAAGCCCCCGCAATTTGCGCTACACGGCACAGCATTAGAGCATTTACACAGCCTCTTGCCCGCCGCCCATAAGGCGCATATTCACTTATCGATGAGTGATGAACCGCCCTATGCGCAGGCTTTTGTTTTGATTGAAGCACAGCCTAAATAGGCTTTTGCCTAAATAGGTCTTGTATAACGCGTTAAATTGTTGCAGATAGATAAACATATAAATAGCTGATTGAGTGAAAGCCAATGTCGCATCCAATTGTTAAAAGCAAATCATTAAAACATACAATCAATACGAATTTGCGCATGGTGGCGCTTGCTTTGCTATTTGCACTCCTCATTCGCTCATTTGCTTTTCAACCTTTCAGCATTCCCTCGGGGTCTATGTTGCCAACTCTTTTAGTGGGGGATTATTTATTTGTCGCTAAATATGCTTATGGCTTTTCCCGCCATAGTTTGCCATTTAGCCCGAACATATTTAAGGGGCGCTTGTTTGCGGGCGACATAAAGCGGGGCGATGTAGCCGTTTTCAAATTGCCTGCTGATGGACATACGGATTATATCAAGCGCGTTATTGGCTTGCCCGGCGATGAGATTCAACTGATAAATGGTCATGTGCATATCAATGGTCGCCCTGTGCAACGAGACCTCTTGCCGCCGCCACCCAATGCGCCTTCCCCTTTGGCAAAATATTATCGTGAGACTTTGCCGAATGGCGCACATTATGTCACATGGGATTTAGGCCATAAAGAGCAGGCGGATAATACCCGCCTTTACCATGTGCCAATGGGGCATTATTTTATGATGGGCGATAATCGCGATAATTCCCTAGATAGCCGTTTTTTGGATGCGGTTGGCTATGTGCCGTATGAGAATTTTATTGGCCGTGCTTTTGTCAAATTTTATTCTTTTGACGATAAAACATCATTTTGGGAAATATGGAAATGGCCGACTGCTATTCGTTGGAGTCGCCTCTTTGCGGCGATTGAATAAGCACGAATGCCTACGGCACGAGTGCCATAAGGCTCTAATAAGAGGCCCGCCTTATGCGCCGCCAAACCCTTCCTTG
>JAPPQG010000117.1 GCA_028816945.1 Alphaproteobacteria bacterium | reverse complement strand
GTTTCATGCGCATTGGTAAAACGCGTGCCTTTGAAATTAGGCATAGGGTTTTACCAATGCGCATGAAACCCTTATTTGGGCGGCGCGCCAAGCGGGCGCGGCTTATGTTTTTAATTATCAGGCAATGAAAGCCTTAAATGACGATATACAAATGCGCTCTGATTGGTTCTTGCCGATTTGCAGTGGGGGCGAGCGGCTGAAAACAAATGACGGCAGTAAATTGCACCCAACGCAAAAACCAGAAAGCCTCTTATATCGCATTTTATTAGCCGCAAGCGAAGCGGGCGATATTGTGTTAGATCCGTTTTTCGGCACAGGCACAACAGGTGCTGTGGCGCGCCAATTAGGGCGCAATTTTATTGGTATTGAAACAGACACACGCTATATTCGCGCCGCCAAAGCGCGTATTGCAAAAATAAAACCGCCCGCCGCCGCTGATATTGAGGTGACAAAATCAGCCAAACAACAAAAGCGCGTGCCTTTTGGTGTGCTTGTCGAGCGTGGCCTTGTCAAACCCGGCACACAATTATTTGGCGCGGCAAGACGCTATCAAGCACGCGTGCGCGCCGATGGTAGTTTGCAAACCACCGCGCCTGTGGCGACAAAAAAAGCGACCAAACCCGCCGCCAAAAAAACAGGCTCTATTCACCAATTAGCCGCGAAAATGCAAAATATCCCTAGTTGCAATGGTTGGACATTTTGGCATGTAGCAAAGGGTAAAAAACTCATTCCCATTGACGAACTCCGCCAAAAAATCCGCAATGAGGGAAATGACGGATAGGGGCGGGGCATTTGTTGTATAAATGCAATAAATAGGCTTGGAAAAAATAACTCCAATTTTAACAATATGTTACATGAAAAATCATGTTTATTTTTCTGCATATATTTTGGCATCCATATTTCCTTGTCTGTATAGGGCGCATGTGTTATATTGCGGACACAGAGGAATGAGAGAAAATGCCCCACACAGAGACAAAAACTGAATCTATTGAGTTACAAATCCCGCATGATATTAAAGCAGGGATTCATGTAGCGGCGGAAAATTCGGGCAAAACGCTAAATGAGTTTTTGGTAGAAGCGGTCAAGCTCATAGTCGAAGAGACATTAATGGCACGGCGCATATTTCGCCTGACCGATAAGCAGCGGAAAGAGTTTCAACAAATCTTAGATCGCCCTGTCGTCGAAAAACCGCATTTAGCTGAATTGCTTTCTACAAAAACTTCATAAATCCTAATCATCTTTTTTGGAATTTTGTCACAAAAATCTATAACAGACGTTGAACTTAAAGAAGCTTTTTATAAGCGTCCTGCTGTAATTATCTTAGGAGCAGGGGCAAGTATTGCTTCGACACTTCATCGGTCTGAAAAAAATGGCAAAATTTTACCTGCAATGAATAACCTGATTGAAGTAATTGGTTTAGAAGAAGAAATTAAAGCACATGGTTTTCAAAATAAAATAGAAAATTTTGAGAGTTTTTATTCGCAATTGGTTAGGGACGGCAAGCACCGGCAGCTAGAATGTATTTTACGAGAGAAAACATATGAATATTTTCATTATTTAGAATTACCTGATGAAACAACAATTTATGATTATTTGATTCTAGGACTATGTGGCAAGGATATGATTGCTACTTTTAATTGGGATCCCTTTTTAATGCAAGCTTATTTAAGGAACGCAAGAATTTTGGGTGAGGATAATCTTCCAGAACTACGTTTTTTGCATGGGAATGTCAGTATAGGTATTTGTTATGAATGCAAAATAACAGGGCTGAATGATAGGGTATGTAGTCAATGCAGAAAAATATTTACTCCTTCTGATCTACTTTTTCCCGTTGAGGAAAAAAATTATAATTCTAATACATTTTTGAAAGATGAATGGAATCAACTAAAAGTATATTTGCATAGAGCTTATTTAGTCTCTTTTTTTGGTTATAGCGCACCTAAAACAGATGTTGAAGCACGAAAACTTATACTTAACTGGTTAAATGAAAATAATATACGTGAGCAGCAAGAAATGGAAATCATCGATATAAAAGCAGTCGATGATAAACAGAATCTGAGGGAAAATTGGGAGGAATTTCCCTTCAGTCATCATTA
>JAPPQG010000226.1 GCA_028816945.1 Alphaproteobacteria bacterium | reverse complement strand
TGCGTTTCATATCAATAATTTTATTATCTGCAAGCCGCTTCTATACATATTTAGCTGGCTTGCCTTGCCGCCTTTTTATAATTCCCTTGTGTTTTGACTCATCTAAGAAATGTATTCTAATTCATCGAGAAATGGAGAATTCCTACTTATTGTTGCTTAACAGATCATGTCTAGGATGACTGCGGTGTGGGGCTATGGCGTAGCGTATCATAGCCCCCTAGATAGGTAGAGCGAACATAAATAGAACATTGACAAAAGCCCCGACTCTGCCTTTAATAGGTAAAAGCGAATCACTTATGGATAAAAGCGGATTACTTATGGACGGAGACACGCATGAGCATGGCGCATATTAAAATTGATGAGACATGGTCTTTTTCCGATAAAAAGCGGGCCGATACGGGCTATTTGACGCATGATTTTCATCGCTATCCCGCTAAATTTATTCCCCAAATTGACGGGCGGCTGATTGAGACATATTCCAATCAAGGCGATATTGTTATGGATCCATTTGCGGGTTGCGGCACAACGCTTGTTGAGTCTAAATTAAACGGGCGCAAATCCTCTGGCCTTGATATTAACCCTGTCGCCACCATGATTACAAAGGCCAAAACAACGCCCATTCATCCAGACAAATTAGCAAAAGCATTCGCCCGCTTGACAAAGCATATAGAGACTTACCCTAACAATTATAAAACGGACATTCAGCATGCGCGCCTTGATTTTTGGTTTGACAAAAAAACACAAAATAAATTAGGGCATTTGCTTAAAGCAATTAGCAGAATAAGAGATAAGCAGGTGCGGACATTTTTTTATTGTGCCTTTTCAAACATTTTGAAAAACTGTTCAATTTGGATGCAAAAAAGCAATAAGCCCACCCGTGATTTTAATAAAATCCCTGCTGACCCGCATGTGGCTTTCAAACGACAAGCAAATATAATGATGAAAAAAGCAAAAGATTTTTATAGAGAAGCGGCGCGCCGCGATATTTTGGATATTGAGTCTGTCATTCATTGCGCGGATGCAAAAAATTGCCATATGATTGGTGATGAATCGGTTGATTTGATTGTAACCTCACCGCCCTATGTGACCTCTTATGAATATGCTGATTTGCACCAATTAAGCGCCTTATGGCTTGGCTATACAGATGATTTGAAAGATTTTAGGAAGCATTTTGTCGGCACAGCAAGTAGTCAAGGCGAGTTTGACGCAAGCGAACTTAATGCAGATGACCCGACTACAAAAACTCATGCGGAAAAACAAAAAGACAGCGCAAAATGTTGCCGCCTATTTTGCCGATATGAAAGCAATTATCAATGAAATGTGCCGCGTGGTTCGTAAAGGCGGGAAGATTTGCATTGTCATTGGCGATACAAAAATTAAAGATGTTAGGATTTGCAATAGCGAAATTCTGCTTGCCTATTTGCATGAAAATAATATGCGGGATGTGGAAATTATCAAAAGGCGGGTTTTGTCTAAAAACATTCCCTCTGTGCGCGATAAAAAGACGGGGCGTTTTACAAAAATCACTAGTCAAAATAAAACCCGTTCCTATGCTAGCGAATATATTCTTATTGTAGAGAAGCCAGATGCAGTCGCGCTTGCCGCCTAAAATATTAGACAATGAGACAGGGCAGACATATCAAGCCCTCATTGCTGATATTAGTGAAGACAAAGACTCACAAACATTGGCAAATTATATTTGCAAAATATTAGAAACCGATATGGGCGTATCTGAACAAGCCCGCAAAGCGCAAGTTGGCACTATATTTGAATTACTAATGGCAGAAATGCTTTTGCAACATAAAATTATGCCATTTTATCGCCAAGCTACATTATTAAATGTGCCATTATCTAAATTTGATTTTCTTTGCTATCATCCGCAAAGGCCAGTTGTGTTTTCAACTAAATTTTCTTTGGCTGAACGTTGGCGGCAAACAGCCTTTGAGGGGGCAAGTCTCAAACAAGTCTATCGGCACGGGAAATGCTATTTAATCACCTATAAACGAGAATCTGTGAAAAAAAGAAATGACGAAATTGAAGATGGGCGGATATTTGGCATAGATAAAATCCTTATCGCCGGCACAACCAACTTAAAAACA
>JAPPQG010000039.1:5351-6689 GCA_028816945.1 Alphaproteobacteria bacterium | reverse complement strand
AGCCCGTGACTTTATACCGCAAAAGAGTGTTTTAGGGACGCAAGAAAAGCCAATTCCTGACGAATCGCCCCCGCAAGCAGAAAGCAAGCCTTAATTTGCTTCCGTGAATCTGCCCTATGACATAGATTTAATTTTAATTGCCAATAAAATATGGGCTTTTGTGTTTATTAGTGGTAAGTTCGTTAATCATGCAATTATTCAAAAACAGAAAATGAGGATATTATGCCATACCGAATTTTTATAAAATACTGCGTCTCTTGCCTGCTTTTCGCAATAATGAGTTTTGCCTTTCCGCCCTTTGCGGTGCAGGCGGCTGAATCGACATTAGCCCTTGTCAAAGAGCGCGGCCATTTAGTCTGCGGGGTCAGTCAAGGTCTGCCGGGTTTTTCTAGCCCCGATGATAAGGGAAATTGGCGCGGGCTTGATATTGATTTATGCCGTGCGGTGGCGGCCGCTATTTTTGGCGATGTTGAAAAGGTAAAATTTGCCCCTGTTTCCTCAAAAGTCCGTTTTACAGCTTTGCAATCGGGGGAAATTGACTTGCTTGTCCGCAACACAACTTGGTCTATGCACCGTGATACGGCACTCGGTGCTGATTTTGTTGCTGTTAATTATTATGACGGGCAGGGCTTTATGGTGCGGCGGGACACAGGCGTAAAAAGCGCATTAGAACTAGATGGCGCCTCTCTTTGCACGAATGCAGGCACAACAACAGAATTAAATGCGGCTGATTATTTCCGTGCCAATGACATGAATTATGAAATCAATACATTTGAAAATGCGAATGAATCGGTTGCGGCTTATGCGGCGGGGCGTTGTGATGCTTATACGACCGACCAATCGGCCCTTTATGCCTATCGTTTGCAATTACGCGACCCAGACGCACATATTATTTTGCCTGAAATTATTTCCAAAGAACCGCTTGGGCCGGTTGTGCGGCAAGGTGACGCCCAATGGGGCGATATTGTCAAATGGTCGCATTATGCCATGCTTACGGCAGAGGAATTGGGGGTTAATTCAACCAATGTCGATGCCATGCGCAAGTCTAAAAACCCAACCATACGCCGCCTATTAGGGATAGAAGGGTCATTTGGCGATAATCTCAATATCCCTGCTGATTGGGCTTATCAAATTATTCGCACAGTTGGCAATTATGGCGAAAGTTTTGCCCGTAATCTTGGCAAAGATAGCCCACTTAAAATTGAACGCGGCCTCAACGCGCAATGGAATAAAGGCGGGCTACAATATGCGCCACCCATTCGCTAGACTGAAAAATCTAGTCGCTTGCCTGTAATGAGAATCCCTGATTAATCAATAAACATGACTAATCAATAAACA
>JAPPQG010000039.1:2833-5220 GCA_028816945.1 Alphaproteobacteria bacterium | reverse complement strand
CGCAATTTATTTCTGCAAGCCCTATTGCTTTTTGTGCTTATTTTTGTCGTCTGGCAAGTGATTGACACAACCGCAAGCAATCTTGCACGGCAAGGCACAGCCACAGGCTTTGACTTTCTCGACCAAACAACAGGGTTTAGCGTCAATCAAAGCCTTGTTGAATATAGCGAACAATCGAGCTATAAACGCCTGCTCTTTGTTGGGCTACTCAATACAGTTCTCGTTGCAAGTTTGGGAATTGTTCTAGCAACCGCTTTGGGCTTTGTAATTGGCATTATGCGGTTATCGACAAATTGGCTAATTGCAAAACTTGCTGCTATTTATATTGAAACTTTCCGCAACTTGCCTTTGCTGATTCAAATCCTCTTTTGGTATACTTTGATTACCCATTTTCTGCCACAACCCAAGCAAAGCCTTGCATGGTTGGATAGTGTCTTTTTGAATAAACGCGGGCTTTATTTCCCGGCGATTGAATTGGGCGCGGGCGGGCAGGTCATGTTGTTTTTCTTTGCGGTGGCTGTGATTGGCTTTTTTGCCCTTTCCCATTATCTGCGGAAAAGGCAAGAGCGAACAGGCAAGCCCTTAAAAATAAGGCGTTATTATTTATTGTCTGTGTTTATTTTAGGGCTTGGCCTATGGCTTTATTTTAAGACACCCTTTATTTTAGATATACCTTATTTGCGGGGCTTTAATTTCCGCGGCGGTATTAGTCTTATCCCTGAATTTGTCGCTCTAACCTTTGCGCTAACGATTTATACAGCAAGTTTTATTGCTGAAATTGTGCGTAGTGGCATTTCGGCTGTGCCGCATGGGCAAAATGAGGCCGCCCGTGCGCTTGGCCTTTCACCATTGGAAAGTTTGCAGAAAGTGATTATCCCGCAAGCCTTGCGCGTGATTATCCCGCCTTTGACGAGTCAATATCTTAATTTAACTAAAAATTCCTCCCTTGCCGCGGCGATAGCCTACCCTGAACTTGTTTCGGTTTTTGCTGGCACAGCACTCAATCAAACAGGGCAGGCGGTGGAAATTATTTTTATCACTATGAGTATTTATTTAAGTTTGAGTCTCTTAACTTCGCTTTTGATGAATTGGTATAATGCGCGTATCGCGCTTACGGAACGATAGGCGGAAAGATAGGCAGAACGATAGACGGAAAGATAAAATGATAGACAATAAAATAACGACTAGCAAAAACGGAAACCCGCGCCCGCCGCCAATAAGGCAAGGCACTGTGTTTGGCTGGTTGCGGGCGAATCTTTTTTCAACACCGTTAAATGGCGTTCTAACCCTATTCAGCCTATTTATAATTTATAATGTGTTTAGTAGCATGTTTGATTGGGCTGTCTTATCGGCAAGCATGCAGGGCGTTGATAGGACGGCTTGTTTAGGCACAGCACAGGGCGCGTGTTGGCCGTTTGTAACGAATAAGATTAGCCATTTTATCTATGGCAATTATCCAGAGGCGGAAAGGTGGCGGGTTAATCTTGTCTTTTTATTTGGTGCGGTTGGGCTTGCGGCCCTTGTTCTGCCATTGATTAAAGAGAAAAGGCGTATCGGCTTGCTTATGCTCACCGTCTATCCCATTGCAAGCTACATATTATTGATTGGCGATATGTTTGGGCTTGCGCATGTGGAGACGCGGCAATGGGGCGGGCTGTTGGTCACGCTTGTGATTGCTGTCACGGGGATTGTGTTTTCCCTGCCTTTGGGTATTTTGCTTGCGCTTGGGCGGATGTCTAATCTGCCTGTCATTCATTTATTATGCGTCTGCTTTATTGAGGTTTTGCGTGGTGTGCCGCTGATTATGGTTTTATTTATGGCAAGCGTTATGTTCCCGCTTTTTCTGCCCGAAGGGGTTAATTTTGACCTGCTTTTGCGTTGCCTAATTGGCGTTGCTTTATTCTCTGCTGTCTATATGGCAGAAGTGGTGCGGGGCGGTTTGCAAGCCATTCCACAAGGGCAATATGAAGCGGCAAGTGCGATGGGGCTGTCTTATTGGAAATCCATGCGCTTTATTATTCTGCCACAAGCCCTAACCATTTCCATTCCCGGCATTGTCAATACATTTATCGGCATGTTCAAAGATACAACTTTGGTTATGATTGTTGGCATTTTCGATTTACTAGGCATTATTCAATTCCACACAACCGCTGATGCAAATTGGGCCGCCCCGCAAGTGCCAGTGACGGGCTATGTATTTGCAGGGGCTGTGTTTTGGGTTTTTTGTTTTATTATGTCGCGCTATTCTCTAGCTGTGGAAAAACGATTAGCATTAGGACAGAAAGATTGAATAATAAAAGGCCTAAATGATAAATAACTAAATAACTAAATAACAAAAGGACTAAATGATAAAGGATTAGACAATGTTGCAAACAGATAAAGAACAG
>JAPPQG010000039.1:0-2253 GCA_028816945.1 Alphaproteobacteria bacterium | reverse complement strand
ATGAAATGGGCTTTGCCCGCCGTGTTGCCGATAGGGTTATTTTTATGGATGAAGGGGAAATTGTCGAAGAAGCCGACCCTGAAACTTTTTTCACCGCCCCAAAAAATGACCGAGCGAAACTCTTTATCAATCAAGTCGTTAATCATTAGCCTGCGTTAGGGCAGGGGATAATGAGGGGGGCAGGGAAGCAGGGGGGCGCATTAGTCGTATCGCATTAGGGCGTGTTATACTCATTGCCCGAATCACAGTAAATATGAAGCATTAAATATGCACCATTAGATATAGAAGCAAATTATGCCTGCCACCAAATCGACAAAGTTTTCTAACAAGTCAAAAATGACAATAAAGGAAGCGTCAATTTGGGCGACCGCTTATCTCGATAAAGACATATCGCCAACAAACATTTCTTACCTTATCCAATATGGCAAAGTAAAAAAGCATGGGCTAAATGGCGCAACGCTGGTCGATATTAACGAGCTTAAAAAATACTATCAATCATGGCGGGGCGGGCGTGAGATGGGCTGGAAAAAACAGCTGGGCGATGATTTGAACTGGGCGCTTTCTTTTGACGATTTGCGCGAAAGGGAGACAACAAAACATGTGCATCGCTTGCACCCCTATAAGGGCAAATTTATCCCGCAACTTGTGGCATATTTTATCGACAGCCATAAAGATAAGTTTAAGAAACATGTATATTTCAGGCCGAATGATATATTGCTTGACCCCTTTTGTGGCTCGGGGACAAGTTTAGTGCAAGCAAATGAATTAGGCATGCATGCGATTGGGATTGATATTTCTCATTTTAATTGCATGATAAGTTCTGTGAAACTTGGCACATATGATTTTGAATCATTACGCCAAGAGATAGAGCATATCAAAGGCGCGCTGGTCGCTTATCAACATGATATGCATGTCTCTGCTTTTGAGGCGGAACTTGCGCAAAAACTTAACGCCTTTAATAAAGAGCATTTCCCAAGCGTTGATTTTAAGTATGCGCTCGCACAGGGCAAAATTGATGAAACGGCTTATGCCAAAGAAAAAGAAAAGCAATTTTTGAAAACCTATAAGCGATTGCTTAAAAAGCATGGCGTAGAGCTAGAACAAAAAGAGTCGCATCGTTTCCTTGATAAATGGTATTGCAAAACCGTTAGAAAGGAAATTGATTTTGTCTTTGCGCGCATCCAAAAAATGCAGAACCCGCATAATAAACAAGTGCTTTCCCTCATTTTGAGTCGCACGCTCCGCTCTTGTCGGGCGACCAAACATTATGACCTTGCGACATTAAAACAACCCCAACGCACGACCTATTATTGCTGGAAGCATAAGAAAATATGCAAACCGCTTTATTCTATAAAATACTGGTTTGGCAGATATGCAAATGACACAATGGCGCGCTTGCAAGAATTTGCCGCCCTTAAAACAGAGGCGCATGTTGCCCTTTTGCCTGCTGACGCCCGCTCTGTGGATATTTTTGCCGAAGTGAAAAAGCGCAATAAGGCATTTTATAAAAGTCTAGCAAAGCAGAAAATCCGCGGCATATTTAGTTCGCCTCCCTATGTCGGGCAGATTGACTATCACGAGCAGCATGCCTATGCGTATGAGCTGTTTGGCTTTGCTCGACAAGATGAATTAGAAATTGGCCCGCTTTACAAAGGGCAGGGCGTGGCGGCGCGCCGCTCTTATGTTGAGGGCATTGCTGCCGTATTGGCGAATTGCAAAAAGTTTTTAGCCGCTGATTATGATATTTTCCTCGTTGCCAATGATAAATATAATCTTTACCCAGAAATTGCCGACAAAGCAGGCATGCAGATAGTCAATAAATTCAAACGCCCCGTGTTAAACAGAACAGAACGCTCCCGCACCCCCTATGCAGAAATAATTTTCCATTTGAAAGAGCCGAATATACGCTTTTTTGTTGCATAGACACGGCGAATCAGTCACATCTCTAGATTGGCTTTTCTATAATTCGGCTAAAAATGCCTGAATTTGCGGGAAAATTGGATTAGATAATTGGCTAGCATGCGTTAAAATGAACGATACTTTGGGCTTTAATGCCAGCATTATATTGGAGATGAGAAGATGATTCCATTTAATTGGATATGTCCCTATTGCAATCAACATGCAACAATTGATACTAAAAATTATTCGGCATTTGTAAATCATGTCGAACCTGCAATGGAAAATAAGCATTATGTGACTTGTACCTTCGCTATTGTTTGCCCAAATACAAAATGCCGAAAACTTGACTTATCT
>JAPPQG010000128.1 GCA_028816945.1 Alphaproteobacteria bacterium | reverse complement strand
GCGGGACGCTGTAACGACTGTGCTAATTGATACAGCCCCCGATTTGCGGGAGCAGTTAATAGACGCACAAGCCAATTATATCGATGCCGTGCTTTATACGCATGACCATGCCGACCAGACACATGGGATTGATGATTTGCGGCCACTTTTTTATCGCCATAAAAGGCGCATACCTGTTTGGATGGATGAGGCAACCGCAACAAGCATTATGAAACGGTTTGCTTATTGTTTTAGGCAAATGACAGAGAGCCACTATCCCGCTATTTTAGAGGAAAACCGCATTACGCCCGATTTACAGCCGATAAAAATTGACGGGGCAGGGGGGCGCATAGAGGCGAAGGCTTTTTTTCAAAATCATGGGACAATTCGCAGTCTTGGCTACCGTATTGATAGGCTTATCTATTCCCCCGATATTAACGGTTTGCCACAGGAAAGCTATGCAATATTTGAAAATGCCGCCCTTTGGATTGTCGATGCGTTGCGCCCTGTGCCACATCCGACACATTTTCACCTTGCGCAAACACTTGCCATGATTAAAGAGTTGAATGTCAAGCAAGCGGTTTTGACAAATTTGCATATTGATATGGATTATCGGACATTGGCAAAGGAATTGCCCGACCATGTCGTGCCAGCCTATGATGGCATGGAAATTACATTGGGGGATTAAATTGAGAGTTTGGGTTGGGAAAGCAAGTTGGGAAAGTGAATTGGGAAATTAGATAGGGAAATTAAATTAAAAAATTCGGTTGATACAAGATTAAGCGGCAAATTAAGCTCAAAAATGCGCTTAGCATAGTAGCAATGTGCGAGCAATGCGAACAATGCGAATTTGCAACAATCCACGCATAATTTTGCAAAATAGCATTTTTTCTCTATTTTTCAGCCCTATTTAGCATTATTTTACATTATAACAGGATCTCATAATTTCTCTGCTACAATAGGGGCATAAGGTTGCGTAAAGGGTTTTCATTGCTTGAACTACTTGTTGTTATTGCCATTATAGGAATTTTAGCGGCTGTTGGCATTGTCGGCTATCAAGGCTATATTGAAGGCACAAAGAAGGAGACAGCACTTTCTAATCATGCGCGTGTCAATCGGGCTTTCACGCAAGATTTCATTGCGATTGTCAATGAATTGGGCGGGCCGTCTATGGTTGGCAGTGAGTCTTCGGAAGGGGGCGAGGTTTTGCGCACAGATACATGCCTTAAATATGTTGATAAAGCCGTTTCCAATTTGAATACCGATTTTGAAAATGCCTATGACCCAGAATTAGACTATGCAGTTAATTTGCACCATGAAGCCTATGCGGCATCCACTACTTCGCCAAGCCGTCCAGCGGGGTTAGAGGTCGGCCAATTAGGGCTTTTATGTGCCGATGCATGCGCACCCATTAGTAGTGTGGATTATTTTATGTTGCGTTGCACATGCACGAATGCTGATGGGTGCGAACTCCATGATGCAACAAATCCTGTGCATGATGTTTTTTGGCCTGACCTTGATTCAAATGGTGTGCCTGACCGCGGCTATATCGGGCCGCAATTAGCCCCCGGCGTTTGCCCCGTGCCAGAACCTGTGCAGGCGGGATTAGATTGTACAAGTTAATTGGGAGAGTTAATGGTGCAAATTATAAGTTAGCAAATTACAAGTTAATAATTGTACGAGGCATTAGTAGTTGGTTAAATTGTACGAGTTAATAGTGTTAGTTAATATGTGTTAAATATGGGAATATAGTTATGCGTATAAATAGTAAATATGTGAGTCGTAAATTAGCAACCTATCGGCCTGCTTTGTTATGGGTTGCGATGATTATGGTTGCTATGACAGGTCTGCTCTATGCGCAGACAAGCGATTTTTTCACCGGCAGTGATGGCAAAGGAACAAATGAAAATAATAGTGTAACGCCGAATGTCTTTACCAATACATTGGATGATACGGCGCGCAGTTATGGCTATCCAAATGATAGTGAATTGCAAGCCGCGCTTGCTTTGGGATATAGTAAAACCATAGATGATGGCAATCTGTGGCGGCGGGCAAAGGGATTCACAAATAACCCATATCCAAACCCATCGGGCGATTTTACCGTCCCTAGCACAAATCCGACAATCACTATACAAGCCAATCAATATCGAACCGATTGCCGCGATTTACATTCCAATAGAGAATGCTACGCAATAACAAAAGCAGAATTCCAAGCCGTCGTTACACTTACCCATGAGGCTCTTATTCGAAGTTATACTTCAAACCAACAACGCCTAGCCGCAGAGGCGGCGGGCTGGACGGATAATGCCGATTGGGTAAGCGCAAGTGCTTTAGATTATTTGCCAACAAGCGATGATTACACGCTTTATGATGAAAGCCGTAGCATTAATACATATGATGGCTTTTGTCTGCTCCAAGTAGGGGTTAATTCAAGCAGTCCCGTTCCTTGCTCGACCATAACGAAACCGCGTTATCTAGACTCAAAAACGACCTATAATAATGGCTGGTCGGTTGCCGATTGGACGACAGCACGCGGGCTAGGCTATACGAATTCCGCGGCCGACCAAGCCCTTTATGCAGAAGCAAAAACCACCACCTATTTAGCCGCTTGCCAAGCCGAAGTGCCCGGTAGCAATAGTTGCACGAACTTAACCCGTGCGCAATTTGTAGATGCCAAAGCAGGCACAGCCGCCTTACAGCAAGTGGCGAATATAGCCGCTGGTCTGCCCGCCAATCCGCCCTCGACCCTAACCATTGCTTTATTAGAAGCGGCGGGTATGACAGATGGGGCGGCCACAACATTAAGCACAACAATAAGCGCACTACAAGGCGATATTACCAATTCGGGCATTACAACTTCGTCGACAACAACTGATATTGATAATTGGGTAACCCGTGCGGCGGGCTTTGGTACAGGCATTACATATAGCAATGTGACAACAGCCTTAACAAATAATTGGACGGCCACGAATTATCGCGTCGCAAGTGGTTATGCGGGGTGGAGCAATTCGTCTGCTGATAATACAATTTATGGTACTTGCCTTGCTTCGACGGCCACAGGCGCAAATGTTTGCACAGTCAGCAAAGCAGCTTGGCAGGCAACGACCGATTTATTGGCGTCCTTAAATGCCGATTCAAGCGGGGCAGGGCTAAGTGTAGCCGATATTCAGTCTATTGTTTCGAGTCAAGGCGGAAGCAGTGCGCTCAGCATTGGCTCGAATGCAATACATACGGCTTTTGTGCGTAATTGTATCGCTAATCTTTCCCCCGTGACGACAACCAATATATCAAATTGTGCCGCCGGCAGTGGGGCAACACCACAAGCGGCCGCCCGCTATGGGCTTGCGAATTGGGATAGTGCCTATACAGTCAATAATAATTTGCTGACAGATGCGGGGCTTAGCGGTGCCGATGCAAGTTTTTTTGCAAATACAGGCGGCGATTCTTGCTTTCAAACCAGTTGCGCCCAAATGACGACTGATTATCTAGCAAGCAGTAGCAATACATTAACCGATTCAGCAACGGCAAGCACAATAGAAAGTGCTTTAGATACGGCTTTTGATGCGCATTATACGGATAAAGCGAATGCTGTGCCGCCTGTGACCAATTCTAATGCGCCACAAGGTAGCACATGTGCAACCACAACGGCATCGGCCCCAGGCTTATGTTCGCACCAGCCAAGTTCGCACATCTACTGCACGACATCGACAAGCAATTTCTCTATCAATAGCCCAACCTATGATACAATTTCCTATAATGGCTCAGCCTATGCACTTTCAGGGACAACCTATTTGAACTATGTTTTGCAATATCGCTCACGGCGTACAAATGCCATAATACGCTCCGAAACACGCAAAATTCGCATTGTAAGTGGTGGCGGATTTATAAACGTTTATCAGGTTTTCTCAAGTAGTGGCGGTACTTGTTCAGGGGCGCGTAATTATTGTGAAACGACACGTGGCGGCACCATGGGCGGATTTAGCGATATTGTGGTAAGCCAAGTTGGGCCGCTCGATACAGTTGTTTATGAGAATGCCGGCACATTACGATATGCTAGGCGTTCGGGCGGTAGTGGGTCTTCATGGACAATAACAAATGGCAGTTGTAGCGGCGTAAGCTGGGGCGGGGGAGGGCCAAAAGTCATATGTAATGTGCCTGCTTGCCCATAAACCGCAATAACCCGCCATTCATAAAGTCGCATAATAAACATTATGACAAGTTTATAATGGGCTATTTGGGGCGTGGTTATATTTGTCATAATGTTTATTATGCGTAACTCTATTTCATCTAGTTTCATATAAAAGCAATCGCAAACATTCATATCGGCACGCATAAAAAGTAAAGCACATTTAATTTGTGTTATAAGAACGGTATGAAAAACCCTGCCGATGATAATAATAATAAGACGGCGATTAGTCGTTTGCTAGCGGTTATGGCCGCCCTACGCACGCCGCAAACGGGTTGCCCTTGGGATTTACAGCAAGATTTTGCCTCCATTGCACCCTATACATTAGAGGAAGCCTATGAGGTGGTGGATGCCATAGAGCGTGGCGATATGGGCGATTTGCAAGAAGAATTAGGCGATTTATTGTTGCAAGTGGTCTTTCACGGGCAAATGGCAAAAGAAGCGGGATTATTCACCTTTGACGATATTGCACAGACGGTAACGGACAAAATGATACGCCGTCATCCGCATGTTTTTGATGAGTCACATGTTGTTGATAATTCACAGGCGAAAACGGCGGCAAAGGTAAAGCAGAATTGGGAAGCCATAAAGGAAGCCGAAAAAGCAGATAAAGATAATAATAAAACAGCGAGTCTTGTCGATAATGTACCGCTTGCTTTGCCCGGCTTAACCCGTGCTGTCAAATTGCAGAAACGTGCCGCCCGTGTTGGCTTTGACTGGACACAGGCCGCGCCCATTTTGGCAAAAATTAAAGAGGAAATTGCCGAATTAGAGGAAGTCATAAATGAAAATGACAATAATAATAATGACAAGGGAGACGCAAGCAACCAACCGCAAACAGCCCGTTTAGAAGAGGAATATGGCGATATTCTCTTTGCTCTCGCCAATTTAGCGCGCCATTTGCGCTTTGACCCAGAGACTGCTATACGCGCCGCTAATCAAAAATTTATGAACCGTTTCAAGTGGATGGAAAATAAAGCAAAACAAGAAGGCAAAGATTTAGCCTCTATGTCCCTAGAAGATATGGAGATTTTGTGGCAACAAGCTAAAATAGAAGTTTAGGCAGGCTGTAATAGAGCGGGGTAGTGTTTTTCAAAATAGCCCTGTGCGGCGGGGGATAATTTGACGCAAATATGCTGGGAGCCGTCTTGTTGCGTGTCTTGCTGTGTGATTTGCCCTTGCCGATGCAAATAGGCAAGAATTTCACCCTGCATATGTGGTGGCACAGTTAAGGTAAAGGGGCGCATTTGCGCTTCAAAAATGGCTGATAGGGTGGCTAAAAATCTATCAATGCCCTGCCCTGTCTGCGCTGACCCTAGCACGGCCGCAACTTGATTGCCCCCGCTCGCCATATCATGACGCGCAATGCGATTTTCTAAAACAGTTTGCGTTTCGCTATCTAGCCTATCTGCTTTATTGAGGAACTCAATAATCGGTGTCTCGGCGGCTACGCCCAATTCATCAAGCACTTGGCGGACATCATCGCGCTGGGCTTGTGTATCGGCATGGGCTATATCACGCACATGAATAAGAATATCGGCTGTTAGGACTTCCTCTAATGTTGCACGGAAAGCGGCAACAAGCATGGGCGGTAAGTCAGAGACAAAACCGACTGTATCGGCAAGCATAAATTGCCCGCCCGTTGGCAATTTCAACGCCCGCAAGCTTGGGTCGAGTGTCGTAAAGAGCATGTCTTTTTCAACCACTTGTGCTTGTGTGAGCCGATTAAAGAGAGTTGATTTGCCAACATTCGTATAACCGATAAGGGCAATAATTGGCCATGGGATTTGCGCCCGTCGTGTGCGGTGCAAATTACGGGTGCGGATAACGGAGTCTAACCGCTTTTTAACCCGTGTAATTTGTGCCTGTATCATGCGCCTATCGGATTCAATTTGCGTTTCGCCCGGCCCACCTGTTGAACTTGTCCCACCGCGTTGGCGTTCCAAATGTGTCCAACTGCGTACAAGGCGACTTTTTTGATAGGTTAAATGCGCTAATTCGACCTGCAAGCGCCCTTCTCGTGTGGCAGCCCGTGCGCCAAAAATTTCAAGGATAAGCCCTGTGCGGTCTAGCACTTTGACCTGTAATTGATTTTCAAGGTTGCGTTGCTGGATAGGCGTTAAACTCGCATTGACAATAAGTAAATGAATGCGCGCCTCTTGTATGAGAGTCTGCAATGTTTTGACGCAACCCGTGCCGAATAGAGTTGCGGGATGCTGTTTTCTAATCGGCTGTATGCGGGTGTGGCAAATATGTAAATCAATTGCTTGCGCAAGGCTTACCGCCTCCTCAATCTGCATGTCAGCAGTGCGGGCAGATTGCGGGCGTATAATGGGGCGCGCGCCATTTATGCCACCATTTGCCCCAGCCTGTACCCCAGCCTGTGTCCTGCGTATATGGCTGTTTGTGTGCATATCGGGATGCACAACCAATACCCGCGTTTTGTTTTGCGCGGTGTTTATATTTTGCGTTGCCCTATTGATTAGTCGCCTTTATCATCACTACTAAATTGAGAAATTTGAATAGG
>JAPPQG010000146.1 GCA_028816945.1 Alphaproteobacteria bacterium | reverse complement strand
GTGGGAATTGTGGAGGGAAAGCCGTTCGGCAATTTGAAAGCGCACTATGGCGCAAAAAAACTCTTTTGACAAGCATTATATGCAATTTTCTCTATAAAAACCTGTATAACGCGTTTAACCCTATAAAATAGCCTAAAAACAAGGCTGGATTTGGTAGTTTTGGTAAATTGTAGAGATGATTGCAAAATTTGCTTATTAGGGGTGTAAGGCAAATATAGGGTCTTATTATCTATTGTTTATAATATATGTAACAGTTAGATGAAACTGTTGGGGGGCGCATTTTCTGTGGATTAAATCTTATCCACATTATTATAAAGAGGTATCGTTATTTTAATAATGTAAAATTGGGCTTACTATCCCCAACCTATCCCCATAAATATATTATTCTTTGTTTTTGCAAACATAAATGATAATGACATAATGGGGATTATGGGAATAAATGAGTGATAAAACATGGCTCTATTTATACCCATAATGCAGATATTTTATATGCGATTTATTAAACCATGTATAAAAAGGGGATAAAAAAGAGCAAGTGCGGATAAAATAATTTGAAGCTGACAAATAGGCGGCTTATCCTGCTTATTCACATGATTCACTGTTAAAAGGCGAATTATATTCACTGTGAAAAAGCAAATTATGGCAATGGGTTTTTATAATAATGAGTTTGAAACAATTTCACCTCTATCTCATATCAGACAGTAGCGGCGAGACAATTAGCCTTGTTGCAAATGCCGTTTGTGCGCATTTTGAAAATGCCGAAGCGATTGAACATTTATATGGGCTGGTGCGTTCAGACACGCAATTAGAGCGTGTGTTTGAAACATTTAAGGCCAATCCAGGCCCTGTGCTTTATAGCATGGTTGATACAGATATGGCGCAACGGTTAGAAAAAATATGCGCGGCGTATCATGTGCCGTGTCTGTCTGTGTTAGATCCATTTGTCAATATGTTGGCTGAGCATTTAGATGTGAAAATCCGCCGCGAAGCAGGCACACAGCACCGCCTAACGACAGCTTATTTTGCGCGCATTGAGGCTTTGAATTTTGCCGTTGCCCATGATGACGGACAAAGTCGGGGCAGTTTGAATGAGGCCGATATTGTGCTTGTTGGGGTCAGCCGCACTTCTAAAACACCGACTTGTATGTATCTAGCGCATCGTGGCGTGCGGGCGGCCAATGTGCCTTATGTGCGCCATATTGAATTGCCTGCTGAATTATTGCAAGCCAAAGACCCGCTCATTATTGGCCTCACAGCAAGCCCGACACGGCTTGTGCAAATCCGCAAAAACCGCCTTTTATCGCTTAATGAAAAGACAGAAACCGAATATATTGATAGGCAGAAAGTCAAAGATGAAACCGTTGAGGCGCGCCGCTTTTTTGCCAATATGGGCTGGCCTGTCATTGATGTGACAAGGCGCTCGATTGAAGAGACCTCCGCGGCCATTCTCAATTTGTTGGAAGAAAAAAAAGCAGGCAAAGATAGGTAAAGTAAATGAATATGAAAACAAAGCCCGCCCAATCTATACACACAAATGCCCCCACCCAAGCACAACAAAAACCTGTTTGGCAAAACCCAAATATGCGCCTTGTGCTTGCTTCAACCAGTCATATACGGGCAACCATATTGAATAAAGCAGGGCTTTGTTTTGATATATGTGCGCCGCTTGTCGATGAAAGCGCCCTGAAAAAACAATATAAAAAACAGTATGTGGGGCGTGATGAAAGCACCGCGCCATTACAAAAAGCACAAGAGTCGCCGCAAGAAAATATGGATTTAGCAGAAACGCTTGCCCGCCAGCTTGCTATTGCCAAAGCCCAATCGGTCGCACACAGCCAAGCCAATGACAAAAATGATAAAGGAGGGCTTGTGCTAGGGGCCGATCAAATTTTAACCTGTCAGGGGCGGTTTTTTGATAAGCCACAAAATATGGCCGAAGCAGCTGATAATTTGCGCTTTTTGCGTGGCAAAACACACACGCTGACAGCGGGGGTGGCACTCATAGGGGGCGGTGGAAAATATAAAAAGGGGGAGATTATTTGGCAGACTTCGGCGGTGGCGCATTTAACGATGCATGCTTTTTCTGATGCTTTTTTAGCCGCTTATTT
>JAPPQG010000112.1 GCA_028816945.1 Alphaproteobacteria bacterium | reverse complement strand
GCCCTAATTTGCGCCCATGCACAATGCCGCAAGCAATGGCAAGCACATTTTTAACTGCCCCGCCAATGCTTGCGCCAATAATATCATCCGATAGGTAAATGCGAAAACTTGGCAAGGTCAGCGCGCGTGCAAGTTTTTGGCCGATAGCTGTATCACCACAGGCTAATGTAACCGCTGTCGGCAAGCCATTGGCTGTATCGGCAGCAAAACTTGGGCCTGATAAAACTGCAATGCGTTCCTGTGGCAAATAAGTTGCAGCAATTTCTGGCATAAGGCGCAATGTGCCGCGCTCAATGCCTTTCGCACATAATATAATGGGGCTTGTCTCGGCAATATGGTCTATGGCCTGTGCCAATAATTCGTCTAAATGCTGGGCGGGGGTCGCCAATAAAATCGCCTCACAATCGGCCATATCGGCTAGTTGATTGGTTGCCTGTATGGTTTCAGGAAGGGTAATCGCGGGCAGATAAAGCGTGTTTTCATGCTGTGTGTTAAGTGTTTCCACAAGTTCGGCCTCACGCACCCAAAGGCGTGTTTTATGGCCGGCGCGCGCCGCAATACAAGCCAAAGCCGTCCCCCAAGCGCCGCCGCCAATTATGCCTATTTTTTTAATGTTTTCAGCAGATTGAACCATGTAACCATCCTTATGTGTGGCATTGATATTGTAAATATATGTTGATTATTCGTCATATTGAGCCATATAATTATAATATGAATGAGCAAAATATAAATGTGCAAGATACTAATATGTATGACAAAATAATCGAAGCCGCAAAAGCGCGCTTTCGCCATTATGGCTATTTCAAAACCACCATAGCGGAAATTGCCAAAGATTGCGATATGTCGCCGGGCAATTTATATCGTTATTTTGACAGCAAAATTGATATTGCCGCCACTATTGCCCGCGCTGAATCGCTTAATCAAGTAGATAATTTACGCAGTTTTGTTGAATCAACCGACCAGCCCGCTAGCCAACGCCTGAAAGCCCTTATGTTGCAGGAATTGCGAGAGACTTTCCACAAATTAGAAAATAATAAAAAACTTGTTGAATTGATTCAATTTGTCATCCAAGAACAGCCGCGCTTTTTGGCAGAAAGCCTACGCCGTGAGCGCCGCGTCTTGGCTATTATCTTAGATCATGGCCGCCAAAGCGGGGAAATGCGCGTCGATGATGTGAATAAAGTGGCAAGCAGTTTGCAGGCCGCCATGATGAAATTCCGTTATCCACAATTATTTACACACCAAACATTGGAAGATTTAGAAAATGAACTAACAATTTTGCTCGATATATTATTTGACGGCCTCATGAATGCTGAGAATATGGCATAAATATGTTACTTTTTTACCATATTTTACATAATATCTTTTCATTTTAGTGTTTTTCCGTGTTTCTATTACTTTTCATTTATAAAATAATATAATAAATACAATTATTTATAAAATAATGTAAAAAATATGATTAAAAATAAATAATAATCAAAATATTTATTGTTTTTTGCTTTCAAATGCCTTATATATAGAGACAACAATTCACAATAAAACTGTTGCGCAATCATATTGACTCAATAAGTGGGTAAATATTGTAACAAATATTGTTGAATTGGCTTGACTGGAACTTTAATTTATGAGACAAGACGATGGTAAAGAAATTTATTGTAACTATCAAACAAATCCTTATTGTGCCTAATTTGATAGGCGTATTATTAGTTCTCTACGGTATTGCTTTGCTTACGCAGGATAGTTCGGCTATTACGCTGATTTAATCCTATTAGAGATATGCGAGACCCCTTCTCTCGCATGTGTCTTTGGGCTTTCGCTTCCCTTTAAGGCAAAGCTCGAAGACCTAGAACGTCGGTGGATCCCTCCCCCACCGGCGTTCGTTTTTTATGAGGGTGAGGGCGCTTTATCGGGTAGGGGCGTGTTTTTGGTGTCTGGCTAAATGCTGTCAGGGAGGGTCAAACATTAGGTAGGGTCAGCTTATAAAGGCGGGGTTAAGTCCGTCAAAGCCCAACGCGCCCGTGCCGCCATATCCAATTCATCCCCCAAGCCATTATTTTGCCCCAAGCGTAACCGCTCCGCCCCCGCCCAAGCAATCATCGCTGCATTATCT
>JAPPQG010000172.1 GCA_028816945.1 Alphaproteobacteria bacterium | reverse complement strand
TTAACCACACAATATCCCTTGAACGCGACATTCAACTGAAAGATTTGGATGAATTGAGCGTTTCAGATGTCGAAATTTTGGAAGATACATGGCAGAAATTTGGTACAAAAACCCAATGGGAGTTGAGAGACTACACGCATGATCCCAAAAATTGTCCCGAATGGGAAAATCCCGGCAAAGGTTCAAAGCCAATTTCTTTGAAAACACTTCTTGAAGAAGTTGGTTTTTCCCAAGATGAAGCAAAAGCCCTCCTAAAACGAATGAGGGATTACGGCGACATAGATGATTTTACCGCCTCTTTGTGATATTATCTAATATATGGTGATTCTGCCAAAGAATATAAGAGGTCTCACTTTACTTATGGAGCCACCTGACGATGTAAATCGTGTTGAACCTCATTTATATATCATTTTAACGAACATTTTTGAAGGTCAGCTTTTATTAGTAAATATTACAAAAACATTAGGGCGTTCTGTTGATGAGGCTTGTATATTGCAACCAAGAGAGCATAGTTTTATCACGCATGAAAGTTTTGTTTTTTATAAGAAATCTAGCCTGTTGGATGAAGCTGAATTCAAAGAAAAATTTGAAAATAATAAGCGTCTAGGCCCCCTCAATAAAACTGTTTTCCAAAGAGTTTGTGACGGATTATATGAATCAAAATATACAAGAGAAAAAATTAAAAATTTTTACAAAAGATATATAGAATCTCTTCCTCCTCGCTAATCATATATTTTGTAAATGAGACAGCGCATTGAGACTCGAACATTAAGAGGCAATACAACACGCCTAAATTATCTTTACATATTATCTTTTCTGTGGCGGATTTCGGCGAATATATCGACAGGGTTGGCGTCTGTCATGGCAAGCCTTTGGCGAATGCTTTTTTGGTCGGCGCGCAAAAAGGGATTTGTGGCTAACTCATCGGCTAATTGCATTGGCACAGTGGGCTGGTTGGCGGCGCGTGCTTTATCAATCGCGCGGCACCGTTTTTGCAAGGCGACATTATCGGGTTCAATTTTTATCGCAAAGCGGGCATTAGCTTGCGTATATTCATGGGCGCAATAGAGAATCGTATCAGGTGGGAGGGCGGCAATTTTTTGCAAAGACTCCCACATTTGCGCCGGCGTGCCTTCAAATAACCGCCCGCAACCAAGCGCAAATAAAGTATCGCCAACAAAGGCAATTTTTTCTTCGGCAAAATAATAGGCAATATGGCCTAGCGTGTGGCCGCCAACATTTAACACACGGGCTTGGGTAGCCCCGAAGGACACAATATCGCCTTCATCAACGGCTTCATCCAAAGCGGGGATTTTATCTGCTTCGCCGGCCGGGCCAATAATATGGCAATCTGTCGCCCGCTTTAACGCCACATTGCCGCCTGTATGGTCGGGATGGTGGTGGGTGTTAAAAATATGGGTTAAGTGCCATCCGCGCTGTTTTAAGACTTTGCGAATAGTGGCCGCATCAGGCGTGTCAATGGCTGCTGTTTGCCCGCTTTGCGTGTCGTGAATTAAAAAGCCGTAATTATCGCTGAGACAAGGAAATTGCTCAATTACAAGCCGTTTTTTATCTGTCATGTGTTTGCTCCTGCTTTATTTCTGCCTTGCTTTTGCCTTATACCAGAAATAATTTGCCATTAGTTTAACCTTTATTATGGTTTTTGCAATTCCTCTTCTGCCTTTTATCTATTAAACTTTGTCTATGTGGTTTGATATTACGCATATGCGCGCTTTTTATGATAAGCCTTTGGGGCAATTGGTTGCGCAATTATTAGCGGCGCATTTGGCGACCTATTGGCCGCGCCAAACAATAGCCGACAAAGCCCAAACGCCACACAAAATAGAGCCAACCACCCAAACCGCCACCCCCGAGCGCATTCTTGGGCTTGGCTATGCGTTGCCATTTTTAGACAGATTATGGCCGCAAGCTGAACTATTCGCCTTTATGCCCCCTCGTTTAGGATCTATCGCATGGACAAACACAGAGACGAATACAGGCACAGGGGCTAATGCAAACACAAGCACAGGTGGCAATCGTAGCTGTTTGATAGATGAAGCGGCTTTTCCCTTAGCCGATAATAGTGTCGACCGCATTTTGCTCCTCCATATGTTAG
>JAPPQG010000077.1:9736-19166 GCA_028816945.1 Alphaproteobacteria bacterium | reverse complement strand
CATTTTTGCATAAAGTGCTAGAAAATTTCTGCCGCCAATGGCCTGATAAATTGCCCGATAATGTTGCCGGTGAATTGCAAAATATAGCGCAAATAATAGCGACAAAAGAGGCTAGCGCGCGCGATATTTTGCAGTTTTGGCGGCCGCGTTTTGAAGCCTTATTTGAATGGCTAGAAAAGTTTGAAAAAGAGCGGCGCACTATAACACAAGATGCGACTGCAAATAAAAATGTCACAATCTATGCAGAGATTAAAGGTGAATTAGAGTTAGACATTGCAGGCAAACATTTTACTCTATCCGCTAAAGCAGACCGTATTGAAACCTATACAGATGCAGAAAACACAAAACATATTTCTATATTAGATTATAAAACAGCGCGCCCGCCCACGCGCGCCGATATAAGAAAACATAAAGCCCCGCAAATGCCACTTGAAGCGGCTATCGCCCATGCGGGTGGGTTTGAGGATATAGGGCAGGGGCAGATTGAGCGTTTAGAGCATGTCTATTTGCACGGTGGCTATCCCGCAGGGGCGGTCGAGCCTATTGAAAACCCGACCCAAATAATGGATGAAGTTTTGCAAGGGGTTACAGATTTATTGGCGACATTTGCCGACCCAAAGACAGTTTATGAACCCCATATACGCCCGAAACTGATAGAATTTGCGAATGATTATGACCATTTAGCACGGGTGGCTGAATGGTCGAGCGATATAGAAGAAGGCGAGGATAAATAGGCATGGCACAGCACAAAAGCTTAACTGAAAAGATAGACAAAAATGTGGTTAAACAGCCTCATCAAGCCGCCAACCCGTCCGTCTCAGCTTGGGTATCGGCAAATGCTGGCTCAGGTAAAACTTATGTTTTGGTCACACGATTGGTCACCTTGTTGTTAGAAGGCACACCGCCTGAACGGCTATTATGTCTAACCTATACACGCATGGCAGCCGCCGAAATGCAAGAACGACTTTTCCAATTATTAGGTGCGTGGGCTGTTTTGCCCTATGATGAATTAAAACAAGCCATGACGGAACGCATTGGCAAAGTGCCAACAAAAGCGCAAATTAAAAAAGTGCGTCCGCTTTTTGCCAAAGCCTTAGAGACACCGGGCGGCTTAAAAATACAAACCATTCATGCTTTTTGCGAATCGCTTCTGCATCGCTTTCCATTAGAGGCGGGTGTGTCGCCTCGTTTTGAATTATTGGATGAACGACAAGCCGCTGAATTAGCCTATCAGGTGCGCCGCGACATATTAGCCGACCCGCAAACGCAAACTTTAAGAGAGGCACTGAATCTGCTCTTGCGCCATTTTTTAGAATCGCAATTTACTGAATTGGCGAAACATATTATCAAATATCGTAGCCTATTTGCAGTTTTATCGCCCGCTAAACGCAAAGCGGATTTATTAAAAAAATTAGGCTTTACAGATAATGTGCCTGAACCAGCAGAGATTATAGTTGATGTGATAGGGAAAATAAATCCAGACCATATAAAACAGGCCATGATACAACTTTCTAAATCTTCGAAAAAAAAAGACCAAACGCATGCCCAGCGTTTAACACATTTATTGGCGAGCATGCAGGCAAAGCCGAGAGATGTTGATGAGATTTGGGCGAATTTGCACACAATATTTTTTACGCGAGATAGTGGGCCGCGCAAACAGCCAATAACAAAAACATTTGAGCAACGCAACCCCGCTATTGCTAAACGCATCGAAAAATGGACGCAATTATATCTAGCAAAAAGAGAACTATATTATAAAGCCCAATGCGCCCATATGACGCTTGCTATCTATTGCTTTGCCGATATTTTGTTAGCAAAATTTGCCGAGCGCAAACAAGAATTAGGCCAGCTAGATTATGATGATTTGATTGAAAAAACTTCTGCTCTTCTAAGAACAAATGAGGCAACGGCTTGGGTGCTTTATAAATTAGATGGTGGGCTAGACCATATTTTAGTCGATGAAGCACAAGATACAAACCTGCAACAATGGGGGTTAATTCAAGCTTTGGCTGAGGAATTTTTTGCCGGTGACACACGACAAGAAAGAGATACAAGACCAGAGAGGGACACACGACAAGAGAGGGATACAAGGCAAGAAATTGTGCGCACCATATTTGCCGTAGGTGATGAGAAACAATCTATTTTCCGTTTTCAAGGAGCCGACCCGACTGCCTTTGATAGCATGCGCACTTATTTTAAGAGCCAAGCAGAAAATGCCGCACAAAAATTCCATGATATTGCCCTTAATTTGTCGCGCCGCTCGACACCAGAGATTTTAACCGTTGTTGATTGGATATGTCATTTGCCATTTATGCAAAATAGTCTCACACAGCAAAAGCAACACATTACGCATGAAGTCTATCGCCAAGAAGAAACAGGGCTTGTCGAACTTTGGGATATTGAGGAGTCGCAAAGGGCAGAGACAGATAATCTATGGGTTTTGCCCGAGACAATAAATGCGCCCACCCCCGCCTATATGCGCCTTGCTGAGCGCATTGCAGAACAAATAAATGAGTGGCTCAAAAACCCGCAAACAAACATTACAGCAAGTGATATTTTAATTTTAGTTCAGCACCGCGAACCCTTTGTGCCTGCTATGTTGCGTGCCTTAAAAAGATTCAACATTCCCGTCACGGGGGCTGACCGCATGAAATTGACGGAACAAATTGCGATTATGGATTTAATCGCGGCCGGCCATGTGGCTCTTTTGCCAGAGGATGATTTCAACTTAGCTTGTTTTTTGCGTAGCCCGCTAGGTGGTATAAGTGAGGAGGTGCTTTATGAATTATGTTATAAGCGTGATAAGACAGCTCTTATTACCCGTTTGCGCCAAGCCGCTGGAAAAAAACAAGCCCCACAATCTATAAAATCTGCATTGGCACGCATTGAGGATATGTTGTCTTATGCCGATTATCTGCCACCGTTTGAGTTTTATATGCGTTTGTTGGAAGTGCAAAAGGGACGCAAAGATTTAATTGGGCGGCTTGGCATGGAAATAAATGACCCGCTTAATGAATTTCTCAATTTAGCTTTGGAATATGAACGCCATTCCCCGCCCTCATTGCAGGGTTTTTTGCATTGGATTATGCGTGGCGAAGTGGAAGTCAAACGCGATATGGAACAAGGAAGTGGTGCCGTGCGCATTATGACAATACATGGCGCAAAAGGGTTGGAAGCACCCATTATATTTATGCCTGATACATGTCGCCCTTCTTATAAGTCAGCTAGCCACCACGAACCACTTGCTATTGTTGAAAACCGCCTGCCTATTTGGAAAACAAAAAAAGCAGAGCAAAATGCGTTAAGCCAATCGGCTGATGAATTGGAAAAAAAATTACAAGCAAAAGAGCATAAAAGATTATTTTATGTCGCGATGACACGCGCCCGCGATAGGCTTTATATTGGTGGCTGGATTGGTGCCAATCGCAAATCACCCCCTGATGATAGTTGGTATGCATTAGCGCATAAAATTATGGCAAAAAATGGCAAACGCATGGATACTAAACAAGGCGTAATTTGGCGCAAAGGGGAGGCGGGTTTTGCCGACGCACAAATAACACCCGTCACAAAAAAGACCAAATTTAAGACGCCCGCTTGGCTGAACCAAACAGCCCCTATTGAAGTGCCCGTTTTGGATATTGATGATCCGTCACAAGTAACTGACCGTGCTTTATTGCGTGGTACGCTTATTCACCGACTCATAGAAATGCTTGCTAAAACTGCGCCGCCTGCGCGCCTTGCCCGCGCAAAAGCTTTTCTTGCCACCCATAGCGGCGAATTTGATGATGCTGAATGTGAAATATTTATCAAAGAAGCCCTCGCCATTATTGATGAACCTGCGCTCGCGCCCCTTTTTGGCCCGCACAGCCGCGCGGAAGTTCCTATTGCTGGCGAATTGACTTTACCTTCTGGGGCAGTTCGCGAATTTTCTCGTCGTATTGATTGCTATGTGGAAATGGCGGATGAAATATTGCTTGCCGATTACAAAACAGACCGCACCCCGCCGCAAGACAGCCAATCCATACCGCAAGCCTATATTAAGCAAATGGCCATCTACCGCGCCCTTGTCGCCGCGGCGAAACCCAATAAGCCCGTGCGCTGCCAACTCATATGGACTAGCACAACAAAATGGCATGTGTTAGCTAATGCTGACATGGATGCTGCCTTAAATAGGCTTGATAAGGGCATTTCATAATTTGCGTATAATAATTTGCTTGCAATAATTTGCTTGAAAAATTTGTTTTTGGGTTTTAATGTGGCTAAAACTATATTTACATTCGATGAGATAATTATGACAGATAATGTGATTATACATGCAAGCGATGATGATTTTGAGGAAAAAGTCATAAATTGCGAATTACCTGTTTTAGTGGATTTTTGGGCCGCATGGTGCGGGCCGTGCAAGCAGATTGCGCCCTTATTAGATGAGTTGGCGACTGACATGGCGGGCAAATTAACGATTGTAAAAGTCGATATAGATGAAAACCCAAAAACACCCACTAATTATGGGGTGCGCTCGATTCCCTCCCTGCTGATTTTCCAAAATGGGCAAAATATTGCTACCAAAGTCGGGGCGGTGCCGAAAAGCGAATTGCTCTCTTGGATAGAGGAAACGCTTTAAGTCGTCTTTTGCTTTGATTAGCTGATTATCTCACTAGCCGTCTTTGAAATTGGCAAGGGCTTTATCGAGCCGATTGAGTAGGGTGAGAATATGGTTTATATCGCTTGCATTGAGGGCATTGGCAAGGCGGGCTTCAAAAGCAAGCATTTCTGGGACTATATTATTAAATAAGGTTTTGCCGCGTGGTGTGAGGGATAAAAATTCGCTGCGCCTATCTGTTGGATTTTCCACCCGCATAACGACTTTCATACGGGCAAGTTTTTGTATCGCGCGGCTGACTTTGGTTTTATGCATATCTGTGCGCTGGCAGATATGGCTTGCTGTAATATTATCCTCAGTCCCCAATATCGCCAAACACCGCCACTCTGGCACAGTGAGGCCATATTTGCGGCGGTAAATAGCCCTTAATTTACGGCTGATAAGGGCAGCAGAGCGGCTCAACCGATAGGGGAGAAAATCATTAAGGTCTAATTGCGGCATTAAAAGTACAAAAAAAAGCTAAAAAGGCTTGATAGTTGCAAAAACAACTATCACATTAGCCATATATTGGCAAGTAAATTTCTTGGCCCAATAGAATAAACGAGCTAGGCAAGATAAAGAATGAACTAGGCAAGATAAAGAACAAACTAGACAGGATAAAGATATGACGCATCATGAAACGCAACAAAAATCGGCTTATATGAACGGATTTGGGAATATATTTTCTAGTGAAGCGATAAAAAATGCCCTACCGGTTGGGCAAAATTCACCGCAAAAATGCGCTTATGGGCTTTATGCGGAGCAGATTTCTGGCACAGCTTTTACCGCGCCACGCAAAAATAATAAATATAGTTGGCTCTATCGCATCCGCCCGTCGGTGAAACATAGCGGGCCATTTCGGCGCATTGAGATACCGCTTTGGACTTCTGCCCCGCATCACGGCACACAGGCACCGCTTGGCCCTATACGCTGGGACCCCCTGCCATTTCCTGACAAAAAAAATATGGATTTTATTGATGGTATGCACACAATAACAACGGCCGGCGATGTGCATTGTCAAGCAGGCATAGCGGTGCATGTTTATTTGGCGACCCAATCTATGACGGCGCGTTATTTTTATAATGCGGACGGTGAATTGCTTATTGTGCCGCAAGAGGGCAGGCTAGAAATTGCCACTGAATGCGGGCGGTTAGAGCTTGCGCCTGCTGAAATTGGCGTCATCCCGCGCGGCATGAAATTTGCCGTTCATTTGCTAGATGATAAAGCGCGGGGCTTTGTGTGCGAAAATTACGGCTCTATTTTGAATTTGCCCGAATTAGGCCCGATTGGTGCGAATGGCTCGGCACGCCCAAGCGATTTTCTAACGCCAAACGCCGCTTATGAGGATAAGGATATGGCTTGCCGTTTGACGGTTAAATGGGGCGGGCAATTTTATGAGACTGAATTAGCGCATTCACCGTTAGATGTTGTCGCTTGGCAGGGCAATTATGCGCCTTATAAATATGATTTGCGTTTATTTGCGCCTATCGGGGCAATTTTGCGCGACCACCCTGACCCGTCTATTTTTACTGTGCTGACCTCACAGACAGATACGCCGGGCATTGCCAATGTTGATTTTGTCGTTTTTACCGAACGGTGGCTGGTTGCTGAAAATACATTCCGCCCGCCTTGGTATCATATGAATGTTATGTCGGAATTTATGGGGCTGATTTATGGCGTTTATGATGCCAAGCCGCAAGGCTTTACGCCGGGTGGCATGAGTCTGCATAATTGCATGTTGCCACACGGCCCTGATATGGACGCATTTACAGCGGCAAGTGAAGCAAATCTTAAACCACAAAAATTAGACAATACATTGAGTTTTATGTTTGAAACGCGCTTTGCCCAACATGTCACTGATTTTGCCGCCCACGTGCCGCAATTACAAAAAAATTATATGAGCTGTTGGGATAATTTAACACGGCAATTTGAAGCCCCTAAATTATAAATTATAATGATTGTGAATAAGAATTGAAAAGCCCTGAAAAACATTGAAAAGGATGAGCGAATGAAACTTGCAAGCTATAAAGCGGGTCGTGATGGGCAGTTAATGATTGTATCTGCCGATTTAACAAAAACAATAAAGGCGCATGCCGCGCCCACTTTACAGGCGGCGCTCGATGAATGGGATAAAGTCGCGCCACAATTAGAGGCTGAATATAAAATGCTTATCAAGGGTGAGGCAGAAAATATACTTGCCTTTGATGCGGCTAAATGTGCCGCCCCTTTGCCGCGTGCTTATCAATGGGCGGATGGGTCGGCTTATGTTAATCATGTAGAATTAGTGCGCAAGGCGCGCGGTGCTGTTATGCCTGATAGTTTTTGGACTGACCCGCTTATCTATCAAGGGGGGTCGGATAAATTTATCGGCCCGCAAGATGATATTGAAATGCCAGATGATGACAATTTCGGCATTGATATGGAAGCAGAATGGGTTGCGATTACAAATGAAGTGCCAATGGGCGCAACATTAAAACAGGCCGAACAATCTATTTGTTTGCTCATGCTCGTTAATGATGTCTCTTTGCGGGGGCTTATCCCTGCTGAATTAGCCAAAGGGTTTGGTTTTTTCCAATCCAAACCGTCTAGTGCTTTCTCACCTGTGGCTGTGACCATTGATGAATTAGGCACAGCATGGCAGGACGGCAAACTCTGCCTGCCTATGTGTGTCGATTATAATGGGCAAGCTTTTGGCCGCGCTGAGGCGGGCGAAGATATGACATTTAACATGCCCACCCTGATTGCCCATGCTGCAAAAACAAGACCGCTAGGGGCCGGCACAATTATTGGGTCAGGCACAGTCTCTAATCGCGATAAAAAAGGTGGGCCGGGCAAGCCGATTGATGAAGGCGGGCGCGGTTATAGTTGTATTGCTGAATTGCGTATGGTGGAGACGATTTTGCATGGGCAAGCAAAAACTCCTTTTATGAAATTTGGCGATAGGGTCAAAATTGACATGTTAGATGCAGACGACAAATCCATTTTTGGCGCAATCGACCAGCAAGTCACACAATATAAACCATAATTGAATCGCACTATCAATTATGGCACAGGGCATGATATATACATACTTAAATAAATAACATGACAGATTCGACAAACATTATTCTTTATGATTATTGGCGTTCATCGGCTAGCTATCGTGTGCGCATTGCTCTTAATTTGAAAGGCTTGGTTTATCAGTCAGTGAAAGTAGATTTACTAAATGGCGAACACCAATCACCCGCTTATTTAGCACGCAACCCACAAGGCACTGTGCCTATGTTGGAAATTGACGGCCTATGTTTGACGCAATCTTTAGCTATTTTAGAATATTTAGAAGAGGCATATCCCACGCCTGCTTTATTGCCTGATGATGCAAAAGGGCGGGCCTTTGTGCGCGCCTTGGCGCTCATTTTTGTTGCCGATACGCACCCGATACAAAATCTAAATGTCGCACAACATGTCACAAGCCTCATGCCTGATAAGCCAGAAGTGAAAGAGGCATGGATGCGCCATTTTATCAATAAGGGTTTGACTGTTTATGAGAAATTATTAGCAGACTCTATATCAGACTCTGTATCAAGCCCTGTATCAGATTCTGCAAACAGTCAATTTTCATATGGGCCAAATTTGACTATCGCGGATATTTGCCTTATACCGCAAATTTATAATGCTCGGCGCTGGGGTGTGGATATGGCGCAATTCCCGTCTATTTTATCTATTGAGGCGGCTTGTAAAGATATACAGGCATTTGTTTTGGCAGAACCTGAGGCCGTGCAATAGGTTTTAACTTTGAAAAGACATAAAAAACATAAAAAAACATAGAAAGATATGGAGAGACATATGACTAAAAAAGCATTTGCTTCATCGGCTGATTTAGATGAAAAAATTGAAACATTAGAAATCGTAGCAGACGGTGTCTATGCTTTAACGGCTGAGGGTGACCCAAATATCGGGGCGATTGAGGCAGAAGAATTTCTAATCGCTTTTGAAGCGCGTGCAACGCCTGTTGCGGCGCGTGATTGGCTAAAAAAATTGCGCGAACATACAGATAAGCCAATCAAATATCTCGTCTTATCGCATTATCATGCGGTGCGTGTCTTGGGGGCGTCTGCCTTTGAGGCTGAAACCATTATTGCCCATGATAATACGCGCAAATTGATTGCGGAACGCGGCAAAGAGGATTGGGATAGTGAATATGGCCGTATGCCCCGCCTGTTCCGTGAGCCTGATAGCATTCCCGGCCTCACTTGGCCTGATGTGACATTTAATGACAGTTTAACCATTCCACTTGGTGGCAAGCGGGGCGATTTAATTTTGCGCTATTGTGGGCGCGGCCATACAGCGGGCGATATTGTTGCCTTTGTGCCGAAACATAAAATTTTATTTGCCGGCGATTTAGTGGAAGCCCAAGCCGCTCTTTATACGGGCGACGCCTTTCATATGGATTGGGCGGCTGAGACATTAAATCAGGTTAAGGCGTTTAAGGCCGAAGCCCTTATTGGTGGGCGGGGCGCAGTTGCCACAGGGCGGGCAGCTGTCGATGCAGCAATTGAACAGACCCGCGAATTTCTCCTGACTATGTGTGAAAAAACAGAAGCCGTGCATAAAGCAGGTGGCACATTGAAAGAGGCTTTTTTGGCGACCCATGAAGCCCTTGCGCCTAAATTCGGCCATTGGCCGATTTTTGAACATTGCCTGCCATTTAATGTACAGCGGCTTTGGGATGAATATGACGGTATTGATTGGCCGCGTATTTGGACGGCTGAACGCGACCGTGAGGTTTGGGCGCAATTACAAGATTGAGTC